>JBBIHL010000016.1:0-15601 GCA_037447075.1 Candidatus Eiseniibacteriota bacterium
CGGGAGGCCCGTCCGGGCGCGAGGGGCTACCGCATCCACGCACGGAGGCCGGCCCCCAAGGGCCGGCCCCACGTCGCACCCCCCGACGGGGTCAGAAGATGATGCCCACGCTGATCGGGAAGAGCTGGGTGTCGAAGCTCCGCGTGCTGCCCAGGCCCGAGCTCCAGCCCTGGTCGGTGTAGATGTTCACCAGCCGGCCCTCGAGGAAGGCCGTGAAGCCGCCCAGGTGGACTTCGGCTCCCGCCCCTCCGTTGATCCCCAGGTTGGTGCTCGACTCCGAGACGTCGAGCGTCGGCGAGCTGACCTCGGCCTTGGTGTTGTAGGCGCCCACGCCGGCGGTGAGGTAGGGAGTGACCACGGGCAGCGGGATGCGCCAGCTGGCGTTGGCGACGCCCCCCAGCACGCTGCCCGTTCCCTCCACGCCGACGGCGGCGTTCTTCATGTCGTAGCGCTGGTAGTCCACCGAGGCGCGCAGCCCGACCGGCACGCCCGGCAAGGCGAAGGAGACGAAGCCCTGCAGGTTGTAGCCGTTGTCGAGCGCGTCCTTGGCGTCGCTCATGGGCAGGCTCGGACCGCCCGCGATGCCGATGCGCCAGATGCGGGGGACCTGCGCCTGCGCGGCGCTCGCGGCCAGCAGGGCGACGAGCGCCAGGGCGGTGACGATGATCCGCTTCATGACTTCCTCTTTGCGGCGGGGTGGCGGACGCCGTCGCCGGGCGGAGTCGCGCTCGCGCCCGGACGGCGGCGAGGGTGGATCGCGGCCCGAGCCGGGCGGCGGGGGCGCCGCACCCCTCGCCGCCCGTTCGGGCACGCGCGCGCGTCTACAGAGAATCCCGGAGCGTCACGTTCAGCTTGGTCCTGCGCGGGACGGATTCGTCATCGGCAGCGCGCGGCCGGGGCATGAGGGGTCGCGGGGATGCGGTGATGCTAAACTCGGCGGCGGTCGGGCCCGTCGGCGCCGCCGACGGCGGTGGTCAGGCGGAGGGCGCGTGACCGAGATGCTGCTGGTGTTCACCACCTTCGGGAACGAGGAGGATGCGGCGCGCGTGGTGCGGGCGCTGCTGGACGAGCGCCTGATCGCGTGCGGGAACCTGCTTCCCGGGGCCCGCTCGCTCTACCGCTGGCAGGGGCGGGTGGCCGACGAGCGGGAGGTGGTGGCGCTGCTCAAGACCCGCAAGCAGGACTGGACGGCACTGCTGTCGCGCCTCCACGAGCTGCATCCCTACGACACGCCCGAGTGCCTCGCCGTCCGCGTGGCGGCGGGAGCGCCCAAGTACCTGGCGTGGCTCGAGGCCGCGCTGGAGCCGGAGGGGGCGTGAGATCCGGCCGCTTCCGAGGCCGCGGGTCCGCAGCCATGGGCGTCCCTGGGCGGCGAGTCGGAGGCTCGCTGGAGCCAGGGAAGGCGGAGCGAGCCGACGCCTCAGCGAGGCCGCGCACGATGCGCGGCCGAGCGGCCGTCCAGGGACGCCCATGGCGAGGTCCCGCCGACAGCCGAAGCCGCGCGGCCGCAGGGGCATGGGAATCGCCGCGGCCATCGGTGTAGGCGGCGTCATGCTCGTCCTGGGCATCGAGACCTCGTGCGACGACACCTCGGCCGCGGTGCTCGAGGACGGCGGCCGCCTGCGCTCGCTCGTCATCGCCGCCCAGGACGTGCACCGCCTCTACGGGGGCGTGGTGCCCGAGCTGGCCTCGCGCGCGCACCTGGAGCTGCTGCCGCGCGCGGTGCAGGCGGCCCTGACCGAGGCGGGAGTCGCGCCCCGGGACCTCGGGGCGGTGGCCGCGACCCACGCGCCCGGGCTGGTGGGGTCGCTGGTGGTGGGCGTCGCCTACGCCAAGGCCTACGCCTACGCCCTGGGCGTCCCGGTGGTGGGCGTGAACCACATCGAGGCCCACCTGCACGCCACCGCGCTGGAGCACGGGCCGGGGCCGCTGCCCGCCGTGTGCCTGGTGGTCTCCGGGGGACATACCGAGCTGGTGCTGGTGGAGGGCTTCCGTCGCTATCGCTGGCTGGGGAGCACGCGCGACGACGCCGCGGGCGAGGCCTACGACAAGGTGGCCAAGCTGCTGGGACTGGGCTTCCCCGGCGGGCCCATCCTCGAGGCCCTGGCCGCCCGGGGGAATCCCCGGGCGCTGGCCCTGCCCCGGCCCATGCTCGGGAGCGACGATCTGGACTTCAGCTTCAGCGGCCTCAAGACGGCGGTGGCGCTCCACGTCGCGCGCCGCCCGGAGGCCGCGGGGGATCCCGCCTTCCAGGCCGACGTGGCCGCCGGCTTCCAGGCGGCCGTGGTGGACGTGCTGGCCGCCAAGACCGCGCTGGCCCTGGATCGGCACGACGCCCGCGCGCTGCGCCTGGGCGGCGGGGTCGCCTGCAACCAGGCGCTGCGGGCCGCGCTCGCCGGGCGCTGCGAGGAGCGCGGGGTGGCCTTCCAGGTCCCCTCGCCGCGGCTGTGCGCCGACAACGCGGCCATGGTGGCGCTGGTGGGGAGCTGGCGGCTCCTGCGCGGCGAGTCCTCCGACGCGCTGCTCGACGTCGCGGCCAACCTGGAAGAGAGCGGCCTGCCGCTGGTGAGCTAGGCCCGGAAGCTCGTCGGCCTTCGGTCGGAGCGCGGCACCGCGGTGAGGGCGGTCGAAGCCCGGCCGCCGGCCCGGCCCTCCCCCGTGCAATCCGCACGCAGGGGTTCGCCTCAAGGTTCGCCTCCGGGATGACGAAACCATCCGGAGCGGGGAATGCTCCGCCAAGCGCTTGCGTCCGCACGGGCTCGCGGTCGCCCCGCGGCGCACCTCGTGACCGGCGCGCAACCGCTTGGGTGGCATGCGACTTGCGTTTCAAGCAGCGCAGCTGCGGGTCGCGGCCGGGGCCGGTGCGCCTCGCAGGCCAACCATCCTTCTCGAGGGTCCGTGAAACCCGAACGCATCCTGGTCGCCGAAGACGACCCCAGCCTGCGCGAGGCGCTGGGGCTGCAGCTGTCGGCCGCCGGCTTCGAGGTCGAGACCGCGGTGGACGGCGAGGAGGCCCTCCAGCTCGCCTTCCAGAACCCGCCCGACCTGGTCCTGCTCGACGTGATGATGCCGCGCAAGGACGGCTACCACGTCTGCAACGAGCTGCGCGCCTCGTTCCACACGCGCCACATCCCCATCATCATGCTCACCGCGAAGTCCACCCTGGACGACCGCATGGAGGGGCTGCAGGGCGGGGCCAACGACTACATCACCAAGCCCTGGCATCAGCGCGAGCTCATCCAGCGGGTGCGCAACACGCTGGAGTGGAGCCGCAGCCAGCGCTCCGCCAGCCCGCTCACCGGGCTGCCCGGCAACCTCACCATCGGGCAGGAGATCCAGCGCCGCGTCAGCTCCGGCGAGCCGATGGCCATGCTCCAGATCGATATTGACTACTTCAAGGCCTACAACGACCACTACAACTACGCCCGCGGCGACGACGCCATCAAGCACCTGGCCAAGATCATCATCCAGGTGACCAAGGAGCTGGGCAGCCACCAGGACTTCATCGGGCACATCGGCGGCGACGACTTCGTGGTGCTCACCCGGCCCGAGCACGGCGAGGGGCTGGGGGAGGAGATCATCCGGCGCTTCGACGCCACCGCCCCGAACCTCTACGAGCCCGAGGACCGCGCCCGCGGCTACATCGAGGTGCCCAACCGGCGCCACGTGCCCGAGCGGTTCCCCTTCATGTCGCTCACCATCGTGCTGGTGAGCACCGACCGCGTCCCCGTCACGCACGTCGCGCAGCTCGACGACATCGCGCGCGAGCTCAAGACGCACGGCAAGGGCCTGCCCGGCAGCGTGCTGGTGCGCGAGCGGCGCAGCGACCGGGCGCCGAGCGCGCTGCGCCGTTAGGCCCCCGCCATGAACCCGCGCTCGCCGGTCGCCGCGGAGCCCTGGTCGGTCCGCCTGGGAGGCGAGGGCCTGGCGCTCCTCGCCCAGTCGGTGCTGGCCCTGCGCTCCACCGCCGACCTGGGCATCGCGGTCGCGATCGCCGGCGACTGCGCCGTGCACGCGCTGGAGGCCGCCGATTTCCGGCTGCTGAGCGTGGACCCCCGCAGCGGGGCGCTGCGCGTCTTCGAGGCGGCCGGGGTGCGCATGCCCTACCTGGCCGAGCCCGGCGGGGCGATCGAGTGGGTGCTGCGCCAGGAGAAGCCGCTGTTCGACGACGGGCTCGCCCCCGACGCTCCGGCCCGCGAGAGCCTGCTGTGGACCCGACCGCCCCGGGCCATGGCCACGGTGCCGCTGCAGTCCCGCAGCACGGCCTACGGCCTGCTCCTGGTGGCCTTCGACCAGCCCCACCGCTTCGCCTCCGACCAGCGCCTGTTCCTGCAGACGCTGGGCGACGCGCTGGCGCTGCTGCTGGAGCGCGAGGAGCTGCGGCGCCAGCTGGACGAGGCGCGCAGCCGCTCGATCGAGCTGGAGGCCCGCCTGTCGAGCGACGAGGAGACGGCCGCCGGCCTGGTGACGGCGGTGGCCCAGGAGATGCAAGCGCCGGTGAGCTCGATCCAGGCCTACGCCGAGGGGCTGAGCGGCGCGCTCGACAACCCGGTCGCCCAGCGCGAGCGCTTCGTGGCCACCATCGAGGACGAGAGCCGCCGGCTCGCCCGCCTGCTGCAGGACATCCTGGAGCTGGCCCGCATCGAGCTGGGGGCGCGCCCGCTCCACGTCCTGCCCGTGGACCTGGCGGAGGTCTGGACCGAGGCGGCCGCCACGCTGCGGCGCGCGGCCGAGCGCCGCCAGGTGCGCCTGGAGCTGCAGATCGCCACGCCCCTCACCGCCGAGGCCGACCCCGACCTCATGCGCCAGCTGGCCGTGAACCTCACCGACCACGCCGTGCGGCACGCCCCCGAGGGCACGCGCGTGCGGGTGGCCGCGCGCCTCGAGGGCGAGGAGTGGACCGGCGAGGTGAGCGACAGCGGGCCCGGCGTGGCGCCCGGCCAGCTGGATCACGTCTTCGACCGGTTCTCGCGGGTCCGGCTCAGCCCCGACGGGCGTCACGACGGCGCCGGCCTGGGCCTGGCCATCGCCCGCGGCATCGTCGAGCTGCACGGGGGCCGCATCGGGGCGGACAGCGAGCCCACCGGCGGCTGCCGGCTCCACTTCCGTCTGCCCCGGCGCCAGGCGGCGAGCCCACGGGCGCGCCGCGTGGCGCGCCAGGTGCTCGAGCGGCCCGAGCTGCGCCAGCTGCTGGCCGCCACCGCCGAGACCGTGAGCGCGATGATGGACGCCGAGATCACCTCGCTCATGATGGTGGACCCCGAGCACGGGGACCTGGTGGTGACCGAGTCGGTCGGCCTGGACGAGCCCGAAAGCGCCGGCCGCCGCGTTCCCCTGCGCGCCGGCGTCGCGGGCACGGTGGCCGCCATGGGCCAGGCGGTGCGCGTCGAGAACATCGAGACCGACCGGCGCTTCCGCCGGCTCAACCACCCCCAGTACTCCACCAAGTCGCTGCTCTGCGTCCCGCTGCGGGTCGAGGGCGAGGTGCTGGGCGTGGTGAACGTGAGCAACAAGAAGTCGCGGGACCCCTTCAGCGAGGACGACCTCGCCGTGCTCGCCGCGCTGGTCGAGCGGGTGGGCGGGGTGATCGAGCGCGCCTACGCCTACCCCGACGGCGGCGTCACGGTGGAGGAGGCGCTCTCGGCCCTGCGCAGCCTGACCGCCATGCGGCGCGAGCGCGGCCTGGGCGGGCCGCGCATCGTGCGCTGGACCCGGGCCGTGGCCCAGGCCCTGCGGCTCTCGCCGGGCGAGGTGGACCTGCTGGGCTACGTGGCCAGCATCCACGACGTGGGCATGACGCGCATCGAGTCGCTGCTGCTGCCCGAGACCCCCGAGCGCATTGACACCGAGTTCCACCACGCGCTGATGCAGCACCCCGAGGCGGGCGTGGAGGTCCTGCGGCCGCTCGAGTACCAGGGCGCCGTGCGCGACGTCATCCTGGCCCACCACGAGTGGTGGGACGGCTCGGGCTACCCGCGCGGCCTGCGGGCGGAGGAGATTCCCCTGGGGGCCCGCATCCTGGCCGTGGTGGACGCCTACGAGAGCATGACCGCGGGCCGGCCGCATCGGGCGGCGGTCAGCCGCGAGGAGGCCCTGGCGGAGCTGCGCCGCCAGAGCGGGCGCCAGTTCGACCCCGACGTGGTCGAGGCCCTGACCGCCGTGCTGGAGCGCGAGAGGAGCTCCTGGTGAAGCGCCGCAAGGAAGCCGCCGCCGCGCCCTCGGCCAACGAGGCCCGCCTGCGCAACGAGGTGGAGCGCGGGCGCCGCGACCTCGAGCGGCTGCAGAAGCAGGTCGCCGAGCTCGAGGCCACCCGCGAGCGGCTGTCGCGCCTCTACTTCTCCCAGGTGGACGACAACCGCAAGCGCGCCGAGAAGCTCCACCTGCTGCTCGAGGTGGTGAGCCAGATCAACTCCACGCGCGAGCTCGAGGTGCTGCTCAACCACATCGCCGGGGCGATCCAGAAGAGCCTGGGCTTCCGCATCGTGCTGCTGCGCATCCGCGAGCCCGGCACCCTCAGGCTGCGGGCGCGCGCCTTCGCCGGGCTGGACGGCGCGGCGCGCGAGCGGCTGGCCGCCCAGGAGGTGCTGGTGGACGACTTCCTGTCGTGGCTGCGGGACGAGTTCCGGGTGAGCCGCTCCTACTTCATCAGCCACACCAACAGCTTCTCGAAGGTGCTGCCCGAGGGCTATGTGCCCGACCTGGGCGAGCGCGCGGACTGGGAGTGGCACAGGGACGACGTGCTGCTGGTGCCGCTCTTCTCCCGCAACGGCGAGCTGCTGGGCTACTTCTCGGTGGACGACCCCGTGGACCGGCTGATCCCCTCGCGCGAGGTGGTGGAGCTGCTGGAGATCTTCGGCAACCACGCGGTGGTGGCGATCGAGAACGCCCGCCTCTACGCGGACCTGGAGCAGCGCAACCACCAGCTCGAGGAAGCCACCCAGCGCATGCAGGAGCTCAACGCGCTCAAGAACAACTTCGTCTCCACCGTCTCGCACGAGCTGCGCACCCCGCTCACGGCCATCCGCGCCTACGTGGACGCGCTGCAGGCCGGGATCGAGGAGGTGCCGGCCGAGCAGCTGCGGCGCTTCTTCACCATCATCGACGAGCAGAGCCAGCGGCTGGCCCGCCTGATCGAGTCGGTGCTGGATCTCTCGCGCTTCGACTCGGGGATGGTGCGCGCCGAGCGCCAGCCGGTGGACCTGGTGGAGGTCGTCCGGGAAACCGCCCGCATGCTGGAGCCTGTGGCCCAGACCGCCCAGGTCGCGCTCAAGGTGGTTGAGCCGACGGACGATACCGTAGTGGATGCCGATGGGGACCAGCTCCGTCAGCTGGTCCTGCACCTGGCCAGTAACGCGGTCAAGTTCACGCCGGCGGGAGGGGAAGTGCAGTTCCGTTGCGCGGCCGAGGGCGACCACGTGTCGCTGGAGGTCGAGGACACCGGGATCGGCATCGCCGAGCACGAGCTCGAGCGGATCTTTGAGAGGTTCTATCAGGTGGACTCCTCGCTGGTGCGCCGCTACGGCGGCACCGGGCTGGGGCTGGCGATCTGCAAGTCCATCGTGGACTGGCACGGCGGCACGATCGTGGCCCGGAGCACCCCGGGCCAGGGCTCGTGCTTCCGCGTGGCCCTGCCGCGGCGCGAGCCGGCGCGCGTGCTGTTGCGCGGCGCCAGCCGCCTCGGCCAGGCCAGCGCCGACGTGCTGCGCATGGCGGTGGAGATGGTGGCGGAGGTGATGGACGCGCGCGTGGTGTCGCTCATGGGCCTCACCCCGCAGGGCGGACTGGTGATCGAGGCCGCCTTGGGGCTGGACCAGCGCCTGGTGGACGAGGTGTCCATCGGGCCGGGCCAGGGCGTGGCGGGCTGGGTCGCCGAGCAGCGCCGCCCGGTGTGCATGTCGAACCCGGAGGAACCGGCGGAGGTGGCGCCCTCCGGGCGGCGCCAGTACCGCAGCGGCACCTTCCTGAGCGTGCCCCTGGAGGGGGAGCGGGGGCTGCTGGGGGTGCTCAACGTGACCGACCCGGTCGCCCGCAAGGAGTTCCTGGCCGAGGACTGCCACATGCTGCTGGTGCTGGCGGCGCGCGTCGGGGCGGCCTGGGAGCAGGCCTTGAGCCTGGAGCGGACCCAGGCCGGGGTCGAGGACGCCGCCGAGACGCTGCGCAGCGTGCTGAGCCACCTGCAGCGCGGGCGGCGCACCGCGCCCAACCGCGTGCGGCTGGCGAGCGCGATCGCGCGCCACCTGGGCCTCTCCGAGGCCGAGGCGGGCTTGATCGGCTACGTGGCGAGCGTGCACGACGTGGGCATGACGGCGGTGGGCGAGGACGTGCTGTCGGGGGCGCGCAAGCTGGACGAGACCAAGCGGGCCGCGGTCGAGGAGCACGCCGAGCGCAGCGCCGAGATCATGCGCCCCCTCGAGGTGGTGGGCGCGGTGCGCGAGATGATCCTCACGCACCACGAGTGGTGGAACGGCAGCGGCTACCCCCGCGGGCTGCGCGGCGACCAGATCCCGATGGGCGCGCGCATCCTGGCGGTGGTGGACGCGTTCGAGAGCATGACCGTGGGGCGGGCCTACCGGCCGGCGCGCACGGGACGCGAGGCGCTCGACGAGATCGTCTCGCTGGCGGGGTTGCAGTTCGACCCGGCCGTGGTCGAGGCCCTGGTCCAGGCCCTGCCCGTGGCCGAGCTCGACGACGAATCCGGACCCGGCTCCGTCCAGGACGACGAGCCTCAGACCTCGGCTGCGAGGAGGTGAGCGACATGGCGAAGGGCAAGATCCTGGTGGTGGACGACGAGATCTACATCGTCCACATCCTGGATTTCAGCCTGGGCATGGAAGGCTACGAGGTGATCACCGCCCTCGACGGCGAGGCGGCGCTGGAGAAGGCCCGCAGCGAGAAGCCCGACCTGATCGTGCTCGACATCATGATGCCCAAGCTCGACGGCTACGAGACCTGCAAGGCGCTCAAGGCCGAGGCCAAGACCAAGGACATCCCGGTCATCCTGCTGTCCGCCAAGGGTCGCAACGCCGACCAGAAGCTGGGCTTCGAGGTCGGCGCCGACGACTACATCACCAAGCCGTTCAGCCCCCGCAAGCTGGTCGAGCGCATCAACGCCATCCTCGGCCAGAACGCCCCCCACCGCCTGCAGGCCTAGGCCCCGGCCTCCAGGGCGGCGCTTCGCCCCCCGGGGCGACGGGTCACCCGGGCCGGAGCCGGGCGGCGGCCCTCGCCGCGCGCCGCAGCCTCCTCCCGCTGCGCCCCGAGCTTCCCACCGCTGGTGACCTGTTACCTGACCGACGAAACCTCCCCCCTGTGACTCAAGCCGCAAGGGGCCGGGAGCGTGCCCGGCCCCTCGCAGCGCGAATGCTGCTGCGCGCCGTCCCGCCTCTACCGGGAGAGCGTCATCTTCCGGCGCTCCTGGAAGCTGCCCGCGCTCAGCGCGTAGAAATAGGTCCCCCGGGCCACGCGCTGCCCGGCTCCGTCGCGCCCGTCCCACTCCACCGCGTGATACCCGGGCGGGAGCGCGCCGTCGTGCAGGGTGCGGACCCGACGCCCCTGGATGTCGAAGACCTCCAGCCTGGCCGCCACCGCCACCGGCAGGGCGAAGCGGATCAGCGTGCGCTGGGTGAAGGGGTTGGGCCGCGCCGGGAACAGGGCGAACCGGGCGGGCAGCGGCTCCGCGCGAGGTACCGCGCGTGCGGACTGGGTCCCCCGCACCGCCGCCAGCGTCCCTTCCACCCACAGGAAGCAGTCGCGGGTCTTCCCCGCCGCCAGCAGCGGCGGCGCGAAGGTCAGGTCGAGCGTGTCGGGCCCGGCCAGCGACACCGTCGCGCTGTCCACCCCGCCGACGGCAACCCTCGCGTCCTCGCCCGAGGCCTTGGAGGCGGCCTGCAGGGGCGCCCACGCCACCACCGCCGGCTCCACACTCCGGGCGAGCTGCCCCACGAAGCCCACGCGAGCCTCGGAGAGGAACTCCAGGCGCACCTGGGTGGCGGCGCCGACTTCGGCCGCCAGATCGGCCGTCTGCCGGCGCGGGTAGAGGTGCGCCACCGTCCTCCACCCGGTCCCCTCCGGGACCTGCACCCGGATGCCGCTTTGCTCGGGTGGACCGGCGGGGCCGTTGCGCATGGCCTCTACCACCAAGGGGCCGCCGAGCCCGGCGGGAGCGAGCGTGAGAGTGACCGTCTGGCCCGCGGTTGCCGCCCAGGGGCTTCCCTCCCCGCCGGTGATCCCGGCGAGCACATCGGCCCCGTCTCCAAGCCGAGCCTCCACCGGGGGCAGGGGAGCACCCGCCACCACCTGGGCCCCGGCGAACACGGCGCGCTCCGCGCTGCCATGGTCCACCACCAGCAAGCCCACCCGGTCGAGGCTGCCCCGCTGGGCACCGCTGGTGCGCACCCAGGCGTGATACGCGCCCGCCTGCGGCTCCAGCCCCGGCAGCCGCAGCACGTCCCGCACCGGCTCGCCGGCCGCAGCACCCTCGAACAGCGAGTTCTCGAGCGCCAGCCCGCCGGTCAGCGCACCGGGCCCTTCCAGGTCTCCGGCCAGCACGAAGCCGCCTCCGCCCTCCCCGCCCCCGGAGAACCCGTCGCACAGCGTGGGGATCAGCACCCGCTGGTTGCTCAACCCCGACCAGGCCCCGCTGGCGGACTTGTCGTCCCGGGTCTTGAGCCGGACGTAGCTGGCGCTCTCTACCGAGACCCACCAGCTCTCGGTGGTGCCCGGAGTGCCGGGCAGCGGCCCGCCCAGTGAGGTGGCCTGGTTCCAGTTGGCGTCGGTGATCGGAACGCTGTGGATGCGGATTTCGTACTGTCTGGCCGGACCGCTGGCGGGGTCGGTCCCGTCGTCGGCCGGAGCGGTCCAGTTCAGGACATAGCTGCAGGTGGCCTGGTCGAGGGTGGCGCTGAGGTTGGCGGTGGTGGCCGGCGCGATCGCGTCGCAGGCGTCGTAGGTCCCCTGCAGCTTCACCCACTTGGCGATGGAGGGTACGCCCGTCGCCGGATCGCCGGCGCCGGCGTCCCACTTCAGGATGAACAGCAGGTAGTAGCCGGGCGGGGCCGAGTCGGGGCTCGCCGGCGCGGTCACCATCACCCGGGGCGGATTGCTGAGCACCTGCAAGCCGGTGAGCGGCACGAAGCGCTGGCTCTGGTCGAACCCATGGGTGGTGGCGCCCGGCCGGATCAGGCACGCGCTGACCACCTGGGCCGCCTGGTCGGTACGGATGGTGAAGCTCTGGCGCCAGGTGATGCTTGCCGGCGCCTCCAGGATCACCGGGCGCGTGGCCAGCGTGGTACCGTCCGTCTTGAACAGATACGGCGGGCAGAAGATGCGGGCTTCCGTCCCGTGTTCGGTGTCCGAGCTCCCTGCTGTGAGGACCCTGGCATCAGGGAGCAACAAGCCCACGCTATGGTAACCGCGGATCACGTTGTCGCAGGCCAACTTCTCGGCCGGGTCGGTGATGCTGGACCACTTGAAGGTGGTGGGGTTCCACAGTTGGGGGCAGAACACGGGGTAATTCGAGTTCAGTTCCACCGAAGTCCCGCCCTCGGCCAGTACCTCGCCGGTGGGCAGCAGGACCAAGTTGTGGGCGTGGCGCGGCTCCATGGCGGGGAGGCCCCTCACCCAGCCTGTCGTGCTCAAGGCGTCCACCTCCAGCCGGTAGACGACGTTGTCCGCCGTAGGACCGTCGCCGCCGTAGATCAGCATCCGGTCAAGCTCGTTCGGCTGGTTCGCCCCGTCATTCACGTCGCTGTAGCTGGCGCTGTGGCTGTAGCGCGCACCGGGCGAGGGCCCCGAGGTCGCGTTGGTAAGGTCGCGCCACACCGGCGACGTCCCCGAAAGATCCAGCCACCACAGCTCGTTGGAGGCAGCGCCCGAAGCGAGCCGCCCGCCGTAGATCAGCGCGCCTTTGCCCACCGCATCGGGCTCGAGCACCATGGTGTGGTCGCGCCGCCCCGCGGGAGGGGTCCCGGTGACCGTCAGCGCGCTCCACGTCCCGTGCGGTGGACTTCCCGCGGTGTGGTCGAAGGTGAAGACGTAGACCTGCTGGTCCGCGGTCTGCCCCGAGGCCTCGGTGCCCCCGAAGAGAATCATGCGCCGGGTGGCCGCGTCGTAGACCGCGGCGTGGCCCCAGCGCGCCGTGGGCGGCGTGCCCAGGGCCTCGAACCCGGGCCTGATCTTAGCCCACGTCCACCCGCTCGCGCCGACATACCTGACGTGCCAGAAGTCGTCGCGCACCGTCTCGGAGCCGCCCGACTGCTGGGCACCACCGAAGATCACCATCTCCGTCGCCGAGATGGCCAGGGCGATGTGGTCGTGGCGGGGGTCCGGGCGTTGGGATGGCGGGTTCGTCACCTGCAGCTTGCTCCAGTCGTAGGTGTAGTCCCCCTCCCAGGGCATCCCGTTCCCGCGGGTGAGCAGCCACACGTCTTGGTCATCCACCGTGTTCCCGTCGCTGCCCTTGCCGCCGAAGTAGGCCTCGTAGAACTCGCTGACTTTCGGCTGGAGGAACGCCGCCGTATGCGCCGCACGCGGCGCGGGGCGCTCGCCCGCCGGGGCAATTCCCCTTGGCAAGACCGCAGGGTCCCGGCTCCCACCCGGGGGCCAACCGTAGCGGAAGAGGCTGTCGGCCATCGGGCCCGCCGGTCCCGCTCCGTCAAGATATCCACCATAGAGCCAGACATGAGGGAACATGCTCCCCCCACCCACCAAGACGCGCCCCTGCGCCTCGGCAGCCCGCCCCCCGAGCACCGACCCGGTCGGATACCAGCGCCGTAACCACATGGTAGCCTTCTCGTTCCAGGTGCCGGCTCCTGCCCCACTTAGGGTAGACGCACGGGCCAGGCCTACCAAGGGCTGCTCCGGGGTCTCGTGGCCTCCGAGCGCGAGCAACTCCCCGCACGAGAGCGAAACAAGCCCGCCGCAAAAAATGTTGCCGAGAGGGTTCCAGACCACTACCCCGGGCGGGGCCGGAGCCGGGCCCGAGTGGACCGTGAAGGAGCTGGGCCAGTTGTCACAACCCTCATTGCTCGGCGGCGACCAGCCCAGCACGCCCCCGATCTGCCTGCGCTCCCACCAGACGATGCGCGAGTGGTCGCTGCCGTTGTATCCAGGGGGCAGCAACGCCATGTGGATGGCGGTGCCCCGCAGGTCGTAGAGCTGGTTCATCGGCGTCCACTGGCCACGGTCCGCGCGGGCGGGCAAGGCGGCGAGCAGCGTCGCGGTCGCGGCGACCGCCAGAGCCGTACGGAAGGTGCCGAGCGTGGGCGAAAGGTGCGCGGAACGAACCGGGGATGAGGCGACCATGGCGGCCTCCCTGTGGGGGTGGAGGGCGGGGCGTGGGCGCTGCGGGGCGACCAACGTCGGGACCTGTGACGATCGGGAGGCTAGACCAAGTGTTTTTCTTGTGTCAAGATGGTTCTTGAGGGGCCGGCGCGCGCGGGGCGTCACCGCCCCGGCGCCTCGCGCCTGGCCAGCATCCGGGGTCCTCATGCGCCCAGCCAACCCGCTCCCGCTCGCTTGCGCGCTGGTGCTCGGCCTGGCCACCCCGCGCCAGGCCCACGCGGCCTGGCCGCCGGATGGCGTCTCGCTGTGCGGCGGGTATCCCCCCTGCGACGGAAGAGGTCCGGTTCCCGCCCGCGACGGCAGCGGCGGGGCCTTCGTGGTGTGGGGAAACTGGGACCACAACTCGCAGGGGGATCTCGACATCTACCTGCAGCGGGTGACGGGGGCCGGGGAGATTCCGCCGGGCTGGCCGGCCGCCGGGCTGCCGGTGTCCGTCGGCCCCTTCTCCAAGTTTCACGGGTGGCCCATTCCCGACGGCTCGGGCGGGGTGATCGTGGGCTGGCAGGACTCGCGCGACGTGACGACCGGAGGGGACATCTACGCCCAGCGCATCCGGGCGGACGGCAGCGTCGCTTGGGCGGGAAATGGGGTGCCGGTCACGCGCCTGCCACGGAGTCAATCGGCTCTGGTCAGTGTGAGCGATGGCGCGGGAGGGGCGTATTTCTCCTGGTACAACGAATGGTACGACGGGGACTCGCTGGATGTCTGGGTGCAGCGGCTCACCGGGGACGGCGTGCCCGCCGCCGGTTGGCCCGCCGATGGCGTACCCATCTGCACGCTGCCCAGCGCGCAGTCGTTTCCCCAGGTGGCGTCGGACGGACAGGGCGGCGTCTTCGTCGCTTGGCACGATGAGCGGGAAGTCCCGGCGGGCGTGTACGCGCAGCGGGTGTTGCCCTCGGGCGCGATCGCCCCCGGCTGGCCCGACAACGGGGTGCGGATCGTGTCGGGCCGCTACATCCGCAACTTGGCCGCGGACGGCGCGGGAGGTGCTTACCTCTCTTGCGCGACTGCAGGAAACGGGTTCTACGACGGCTCCTACTACCTGCAGCGCATCACCCCTTCCGGGACCATCGCGCCCGGCTGGCCCGAAGGGGGTGCCCCGGTCTGCACCGCCCCCGGTTTTCGCGGGTCCGTGCGCGTGGTTCCCGACGGTGAGGGGGGTGTGCACCTGGCCTGGGACGACTACCGGGAGTTCCCCTCCCGGCCCGACGAGATCTACGTGCAGCGCATGCAGTCGGACGGGACCCCCTACCCGGGCTGGCCGGTGAACGGGCTGCGGGTCACCGACAACTATCACTTCGACGACTTCCCGGACCTGGCTCCGGACGGCTCCGGCGGGGTCTACCTGTGCTGGGTGCAGTGCTGCTACGCTCCCCCAGCCGACGATGTCGGGATCGTGCAGCACCTGACTGGGGCGGGCGCGGTGGTGCCGGGCTGGCCTGCGGGTGGGATGGCGATTCCCTCACAGTATGCGAACGAGCTTCCCCACATCACGGCCGACGGCCAGGGCGGCGCGATCGTGGCGTGGGAGAGCGGCACCGACGTCCGCGCACTGCGCTTCGTGGCCGATGGCCCCACGCCGGTGCAGGTGGCGCTCGTGAGTGCCGAGGCGAGCCCCGATCGCGTGCAGTTGGTCTGGTATGGCTCGGGCGCGGCGGGCGTGGAGTTCGCGGTCTACCGGCGCACCGCGAGCGCGGACTGGCAGCGCCTCGCCACCCTCACCGCCGATGGCGGCGGCACGCTGCGCTACGAGGATCGCGCGGTGATTCCCGGCGGCCGCTATGCCTACCGCCTTGGTTACCCTGATGGCGGCGCGGAGACCTTCACGGCCGAGACCTGGGTGGACGTGCCCCCCGGCTTCGCGCTCGCGCTTGAGGGGCTGCGCCCCAATCCCGCGCTGGGCGCGCTGATCGCCGCTTTCACCTTGCCCAACGCCGACCCGGCCACACTCGAGCTGCTCGACCTCAACGGCCGGCGCATCCTGGCCCACGAGGTCGGCACGCTGGGTGCCGGATCGCATCGCCTGCGCCTCGATTCCGCCGCGCCGGTGCCGGCGGGGATCTATTGGCTGCGGCTGCGCCAGGGCGCGCGCACCCTGGTGGCGCGCGGGGCCGTGATCCGCTGACCGCCTCGCGCACGACGCGAGCGCGCTAGGCCCTGGCCTCCAGGGCGGAGCTTCGCGCCCGGGGGCGACGATCGCCCGGGCCGGAGCCGCGCGGCGGTGCTCGCCGCGCGCCGCAGCCCGTCACCGGCGCACCCA
>JBBIHL010000017.1:0-6298 GCA_037447075.1 Candidatus Eiseniibacteriota bacterium
CGGCCTGGGGCCCTCTGGCGGGCGCGAGCACGGCCACCCCGCGAGGCGGGCCGTCGCCGCCGGCCACGACGAGGACCGGGTCCGGCAACTCCCCCCGGGAGAGACCGATCGCGGCCAGCGCGAGGCCGAAGACCCCGGAGACGCAACCCACGTCGCCCGTGCAGTCGGCCGCATGGAGGTGGAGCACGGGGGAGCGGGGGAGCGTACGCATCTCGGCGAGTGCCCACTCTCGCGCGCGCCAAGCCTCCCCGTTGAGGTCCGAGATCAGGGTGCGCGGGCTCTGCTCGATCCGCGACATCTCGAGAGCCTGACGCACCGCCTCGGTGTAGCCCGCGCCCAGGCAGGGTTGGTCGCCGGTCACATGGCCCACTTCCTCGGCATGCGCGGCGCCAACGACGCGGGCCAGGGCTCGGCCGCTCGAGCGCGCCGTGCGCGGTCCCTCCAGCACGACGAACGCCGCGGCCTCGCCGGCGATCAGGCCCTCGGTCGACGAGGGCGTCTTGATCCGTCGCCAGTCCTCCAGCCAGCGCAGCAGGCGCAGCCATAGCCACGAATCGGCGCCCCCGACCAAGACGGCGTGGACCCGGCGCGACTCGAGCGCATCGCCGCCGAGCTGAAGGGAACGGGCGAACGAGGCCCCGCCCTCGGCGCATGCGACGAGCCGGATTCCCTGCACCCTCGACTCGAGCCCGCGGGCCAGCTCCGCCTCCCATTCGGGCTCCGGGGGACCGGTCGCGTCGGGCCGCGGCGGACCCGGACGGGCGAGCGCGATCAGGACGCTGGCGTCGCGCGGCAGTCCCGCGTGCTCGAGGGCTCGCGCCGCCGACTCCGCCGCGAGCCGGGCGAGGCGCCCGGGATCGCGCGTGTGCGTGTGCCCCGGCAGGCAGCCGACCAGCCGTGGCTCCTGCCGGCGGTCCACGGCCCCGGACTCGACGAGCCGCGCGAGACCCGAGCGGACCGCGACGTAGCTCTGAAACGCGTCCGCGCCCACGGGCGTGTAGAGGTCCGCCCCGGTGATCAGGAGCTCCAAGCAGGCTCTCCCACGGGCTGGTCGGCGGGGGGACCCAGCGTCTCGCGCGCGGCGCGGTGGGTCAGCGCGAACGACACCACGCGCGACAGCTCGTTCACCGAGCGCCGGCAAGCGAAGCTGCGTCGCCAGACCAGGCAGACCTGCCGGCGCCCCGGCTCCAGGACGACGGTGTCGAGCCCCGCCAGGCAGCGCTCTCGCGGCCGCCCCGGACGGAACACGGTCATGCCGAGGCGGAGGCCCGGCAGCGAGAACCGGAGTTCTCCCTCCGGACTCATGTTCGTGATGCGCACGGGCTCATCCCCCACCAGGTGCTTCGCGCTGACCAGGCCAGAGGAACCGCACTGGAAGAAGCGGTAGTCGAAGTCCTCGGGAAGCAGCGGTGCGCGCTCCTTCTTCCAGCGCTCGTCATAGGTGCCCGCCAACCGCCGGCGCGGCCACCAGTGCCGCCCCACGGGGCCGAAGTTCCAGGGCTCGGGACGGTGGCGCGGGGCCGCATGGTGCCTTCTCGGGTGCAGGATGTTCGGCAGCGGCTGGCCTGCCACGGGAGCCGGGAGCCAGCCGGCCACATAGCCGCGGCCGACCGGATTCCTGGGCTCGGAGCGCTCGCGCTCCTTGCCCTTCGTCCGCGGGTCCACTCCGCCGAAGGCGCGCTCCCACACCAGTGGGAGCGTCCGGAGCGGCTTCGGCGCGGTCGGAATGAGCGGCCCGATCCCGAGGAGCCGCCTCCAGACCCGGTCACCGATGACGTAAGCCTCTTTCCGGAGCGGTCCAAGCTGAACGCCGACCCTGATCGAACTCGACGTGCGGCCTCGCGGCGCGTGAGCCTCGCCCACCACGACGACATCCGTCCCTGGCTTGTAGAGAGCCAGGTCACACTCCTCGACCGGCCCCGAGATCCCCGGATCTCCCGCGTAGAGGTCCTCGAGGAGCACGGGGCGTTGCCTCTCCGCCGGGACCAGGCGTCCCCGCGAGTCCAGG
Source organism: Candidatus Eiseniibacteriota bacterium (assembly GCA_037447075.1). Lineage (GTDB taxonomy): Bacteria > Eisenbacteria > RBG-16-71-46 > RBG-16-71-46 > RBG-16-71-46 > JBBIHL01. The sequence continues at coordinate 2,009 of JBBIHL010000017.1, forward strand.
ACGAACGTTGCCCGGACGACGGCGAGCGCGACCTCCCTTCCGTCGCGCCCGGTCATTGGCAGGAGCAACGATTGGAACCCGCTTGTGTTCAGGTGCTGGGGCATGAGGATTCCCTGCCGATGCCGCTCGCCCCGCCAGCGGGGTGCTGGCTCGCTGGCTCGTCAGCCGACTACCCGTGCCCGGAGCGAAGCGACGGGCCGCCGACGCACCCAACCGATCGGCTCACCGGTCAGCGCGCGTCTCGAAGGATGCCTTGGACAATGTCCAGCCACATCTCAAGGAACCCCTTGAAGGAAGGCGCCTCTCCCAGAGGCTCGTACCTCCAGTGAACCACGGGACACTCGCCCCCTTCGCCCCGCCGCGAGCGATCCAGATACACGACCTGGTCCGAGCCATGGCGCATTCCTACGATCCAGCCCTCGAGCGGGCCCGGCTCGCCCACTTCCCATGCCAGGTGGCGGATCCGTTTCACCTCGTCCTCGTATTCCTGCCCGAGCATCTCACGCGTCCCGAGGAGGTCAAACTGGGTCTCGAACCCAGGCACGCCGTCGCTCGTGCCGAGGAATTCGCGATAGCTCGCGGGGAGCGAGGCGCCGAATCGCCGCTCGAGCGCCGTCATCCGGCCGGGGTCAGCAGGATCGCGAAGGGTCACGTTCAGAGGATCGCCGATGACGCGGACGATCTCGAGCCGGGTGCGAACGATCTCCTCCACCAGTTCGCGCACGGTCATGCCGGAGTGAGTGGGCATGGGACCAGGACTCAGCAACCCATGGTCTCGAAGCGCCCGACCGGCCCCGTGGCTCCGGCCGCCCGGAGCTGGCCTCCCAGCGAGCCGTTAACGCGTCCGCTCATGAACGCCATCGGGCCCGCTGGCTGCCCGCCGGTGAACTGGAGTTCCAGGATGTGATCGGGCTGGCAGTTGGCGATGTACTCCTGCTGGGCGGCCGGCTCCAGCTCATTCAGCTCGTCCTTCATGCAGGGATCCATGAAGTCGGAGTCCGTCCCGCCATTAGGAGTGTTGTTCGGGTCGTTGCCCAGGAGGCTCGTCTGGGGAGGTGGATTGCCTGCTCTCAGGGCGTTGAAGGTGGCCCGCCACGCGGCGGCGGCGGCGTCGCCGCGCGCGCGCTTCGCGGAGCCATAGCCCGGGTCTCTGGTGACCGGGCAGTGCTGGTTCAGCTTCTCCGCCTTGGCGCGGGCCTGGGCTTTCTCGCAAGGAGTCCAGTCGGGGTCGCATTCGATCACGAACGTGATCAGCCCGGGCTCCTGGATGGTGAAGCCCATGGTCAGAGCGCGTTGTACTGCGCCTGCCCGTTCTGCTTCATCGGGTCCATCAGACGGGGCACGTTCTGTCCTTCCACCTTCACGTCGAAGCTGTAGTTGATGAACTGAGCCTTGCCCTTGATGCAGTTGGAGACCACCCCGCCACCGGCGCTCCCGGCCTCGTCCCCGGTGCTCATGCTGTAGACGGAGTTCTTGAGCATGATGGGATTGCCGTCCATCTTCACCGAGGTGCTCGTCTGCGCGGCGTCGGAGGACTTGGCGATGTTGGGATAGGGGATGGGAATCGGCCCCCCCGGGCTCGGGGTCTTGCAGACGTCCGGAAACGTGGGGGCGATCCCGCCCGAGTCCTTGTGGACGACGGTCATCGGGCTGTTCACGGTCACCGTCACGGGCATGTCGGCCTCCGTCAGTTGATGCGTACGGCGGCGCCTTTGATCGAGTGCACGCCGCGCGCCCGCTGGCTTACCCGCTGGCCGAGCAGCTCGATGCGGCCGTCGCCGGAGAGCACGATCCGTGCGCTCCCGCAGCGCACGATCACCCGCTCGCGTGCCTCCAGGACGATCTCCGCGGGCCCGTCCGCCGACTCCCGCGGCCGCTCACGCACCACGCCGACGATCAACGGGACCTGGTCCACCGCGGTACGAGCCACGAGCACCTCCGCGCCGTCCGCCGCGAGCCGGTCGAACTCCGCCGAGGTCAGCTCCATGGCGAGCCGCGCGCGCTCGACCCGCGCACCGGAGCCGTCCCCGGAACGCACGGCGATGAGCGGGCGTCCCTCGGCGTCGCGGCCGCAGATTCGCGCCTGCTCCACTCCCGTTTCCACGATTCTCATGACGCATCCTCCTCAGTTCTGAAGGATCTTGCTGCCCTTGAGGGTGAGGTCGCTGCTCGCCTTGGCGGTGATCTTCCCGGAGCCGTCGAGCTTGACGTCCTTGCCCTTGATCTGGATGTCGCCGTTCTTCTTCATGACGATCGACGCGCTTCCGGTCATCAGCGTGATCTCGTCGTCGGCCTTGACGATGACCTTCTTCCCCTGGACTGCAACGTTGTCCTTGGCCAGGAGGTTCATGGCAGCATCCGTGCTGGCCTGAATCCCGCCCTTCACGCCGATCTTCTTGGAGCCGGAGACCTGTTCCTCGGCGGATCCTCCGACCTTCACCTCGTGATTCCCGCCGTAGCTGCTGCTCTTGTTGCCGCCGACCTTCTCCTCGGAATTGGCCCCCACGCTCACGGCCAGGGCAGCACCGACCGTGATCTCGGCCGCCACGCCGACGGTCTTGGCCCAATTGATCGTCACCGTCTCGGTCTGGTTCTTGCCAATGCTCTCGTCGTGGCTCCCACCCACGGAGACAATGCGATTGCCCTGGATGCTCTCCTTCTCGTTTCCGGTCACACCAAGCGTCATGTTGCCGCCGATGGTCTCGTCGTGGTTGGCTCCGACGCTGATCTTCTTGTTCGAGCCGATCGTCTCGGACTGGTCCACGCCGACGCTCTTGTCCCGGTTATTCTTGATCTGCACCTTTTCGTCGTGGCCCACGGATTTCGTGCGGTCGTTCCCCACCACGATGTTCTGGTCCTTCTGGGCGTGGACGAAGATCTCCTCGCTGCCCGCGGCGTCCTCGAAGCGAATCTCGTTGAAGCCGCCGCCGCCGGGCGAGGATTTCGACTTGAGGGTGCTCTTGGTCTTCTCGCCGGGAAGCCCATAGGGCGGCGGGTTGTCGGCGTTGTAGACGCGCCCGGTGATGAGCGGGCGATCGGGATCGCCTTCCAGGAACTCGACCACCACCTCCTGGCCGACGCGCGGGATGTACATGGCCCCCCAGGCCGCGCCGGCCCAGCCCTGGCTGACGCGGATCCAGCAGGAGCTCTTGTCGTCCTTGGGTCCCAGGCGGTCCCAGTGGAAGTGCACCTTGACCCGTCCGTGCTCGTCGGTATGGATCTCCTCGCCCGAGGGTCCGGTCACCACCGCCGTCTGCGGGCCCTCGACCCGCGGCCGCGGCGTGATCCGCGGCGGCCGGAACGTCACGGCCGCCGGGATGCACTCGAAGTGGTTGTGGTAGGTGAGCGCCTCGGCGGCCTCGGCCACGTCCTCCTCGGCCGCCTGGGGCTGTTCGCCCCAGTGCTGGACGCGCACCAGCAGGTATTCCTGGTTGAGGTTCTCGTTCCAGTGCTCGTCGAGCATGAAGCGATAGCCCGCCGCGAAGCGCCGGCAGTTGCCCTCGCCGCTTCCCAGCGCGCGAACCGCGCGCGCCTCCTCCAGGCGGATCCTGACCAGCTCGTTGCCGATGGACGTGTCGGGGTACCCGCCCGGATAGTCGTAGAGCTCGAGCCGTTTCTCCGTGTCGGCCTGCGACTGGGTCTCGAGGCTCAGCGTGGGCTTCTTAAAGTCGAACTCGCGCAGCGTCGTCGTGCCCGAGCGCACGGAGTGACCGAACTGGAACCGGCCCACGTGCTCCCCCGCCCCTTCGTCCCCCACCAGTCCGCTCTCCTCCGCGAACGGCACGGTCGCCTCGCCGGCGATCGCCACCTGCGCCACCGGGTCATCCCCCAGGATCATCACGTGGCCGTCCTCGGTATGCTCGAAGTGGTAGAAGATCCCCTCTTCTTCCATGAGACGCGAGAGGAAGTCGAAGTCCGTCTCGCGGTACTGCACGCAGTACTTGCGCGGCTTGTAGCTGCGCTTGAGCGACAGCTTGAAGTGGTCGGAAGGGATCCCGCCGCTCGTCAGCACTTCCTTCAGGATGTCCGGCGTGGTCAGGTTCTGGAAGATGCGGCTCTGGCGACGCAGCGTCAGGATCCACACCCGCGGAACCAGCCGCACGCTGTAGCGCGCGAGCTTCTTGCCTCGCCCGGTCTGGTCTATGCGGCTCACGATGCCGTGAATCCAGCGCTCGCCCTCGGGAGTCTTCCAGACGAAGGCGGCCTTTTCCCCGACCACGTCCCCGAAGTCCACGTGGAACAGGTCGCTGACCAGCTCGATCTCGAAGCGGGGCAGCTGCGAGATGCCTT
>JBBIHL010000017.1:6332-15535 GCA_037447075.1 Candidatus Eiseniibacteriota bacterium
CGGCGTCGAGATTGACCGACTCGAAGGTGTAGTCGGCCCGGTCAGCCGTTCGCAGCACCGCCATGGTCAGCCTCCCTTGTTGCGATCCGCCCCGAACTCGAGCACGAAGCGGTCGCCCTCGCCCACGGTGACGCGGATGTTCTGCGGCAGCGCCCCCTCCGACATCCTCTCCAGCAAGGCCGTGGACATCATGGGCAGCAAGGTGCCCTGGATGATGTGGTCAATATTGCGCGCGCCCGTCTCGACCTCGGTGCAGCGGCTGACGATGACGTCCACCATCCGGGGCGCACAGTCCAGGGTCAGCTTGTGGCTGTCCCACAGCCGCTCGGCGATCTTGCCCAGCTTGAGCCGCACGATCTCGCGCAGGAACTCGGGCCCCAGCGGATAGAAGGGCACGATCTCCATCCGGGCGAGCAGCGCCGGCTTGAAGTGCTTGGACAGCACGGGCCGGATGGCGGCCGTGACCTCTTCCTGGGTGGGGCGGACCGGCCCGCCGCACAGGCCCATGATGACGTCGGAAGCCAGGTTGCTCGTCAGGAACAGGAGCGTGTTCTTGAAGTCGATCACCCGCCCCTCGCCGTCCGCCAGCATCCCCTTGTCGAACACCTGGTAGAAGAGGTTGAGCACCTCGGGGTCGGCCTTCTCGACCTCGTCGAGCAGGACCACGGAGTAGGGTCGCTGGCGCACGGCTTCCGTGAGCACGCCGCCCTCGCCGTAGCCCACGTAGCCCGGCGGGGAGCCGATCAGGCGGCTCACGGTGTGCTTTTCCTGGAACTCGGACATGTTGATGGTGGTGAGGAAGCGCTCCCCGCCGAACATGAGGTCGGCCACCCCCAGGGCGCACTCCGTCTTCCCCACGCCGCTAGGCCCCACGAACAGGAACACGCCGATGGGCGTGTTGGGGTTCTTGAGCCCGGCGCGCGCGGCCCGCAGCCCGCGGTCCACCGCCTCGAGGGCGTGCTCCTGCCCCTTGATGCGCTCGGCCAGGCGCTGCTTGAAGGTGAGGATCGCGGCCGCCTCGTCCTTGACCATCTTCCCCACCGGGATCCCGGTCCAGCTGCTCACCACGGTCGCCACCAGCCGCGCGTCCACGTCGAGCGGCACCAGCGGCTCCGGCCCCTGCACGGCCTCGAACTCCTTCAGGGCCCGGGCCAGCTCCCCCTGGAGCCGCTCCCGCTCCTCCGCGGTGAGACCCCGCCCTCCCTGGCCTGCCGGGGCGGAGGCGTCCGGAACCTTGCCGTCGAGCTGGCCGCGCAGCTCCAGGACCTTCTCGAGCGCGGCCTTCTCGCGGCGCCACCGCGCCATCAGCTCGTCCCGCTCGGCGCCCAGCTTGGCCATCTCGGCGTCGAGCTCACCCACGCGCCCGGCCGCCGCCGCGGCGCCCATCCCGGTGTCCTCCAGCAGCGCCCTCTTCTCGCGCTCCAGCGCCTGCAGCCGCCGCTCGAGGTCGTCCACCGCCCCTGGCTTGGTGGCGCGCCCGATCTTCACCCGGGCCGCCGCGGTGTCGAGCAGGTCCACCGCCTTGTCGGGCAGCTGGCGGCCCGAGATGTAGCGGCTCGACAGGCGCGCCGCCGCCACCACGCCGTCGTCCAGGATGCGGATGTTGTGGGCCGCCTCGTAGCGCTCCTTGAGGCCGCGCATCATGACCACGGCGTCCTCCTCGGAGGGCTCGTCGAGCTTGACCAGCTGGAAGCGGCGTTCGAGGGCCGCGTCCTTCTCGAAGTACTTCTTGTATTCGGACCAGGTGGTCGCGGCGATCGTGCGCAGCTCGCCGCGGGCCAGGGCCGGCTTCAGCAGGTTGGCGGCGTCGCTGGTGCCGGCCGCGCCGCCGGCGCCGATCAGGGTGTGGGCCTCGTCAATGAAGGTCACGATGGGGGTGGGCGACGCCTTGACCTCGTCGATCACCGCCTTGAGCCGCTTCTCGAACTCGCCCTTCACGCCGGCGCCCGCCTGCAGCAGGCCGAGGTCGAGCGAAAGCAGGCGCACGTTCTTGAGCACGTCGGGGACGTCGCCTTCCACGATGCGCAGCGCCAGGCCCTCGACCACGGCGGTCTTCCCCACGCCGGGCTCGCCGACCACGATGGGGTTGTTCTTCCGCCGCCGCGCCAGGATGTCGATCATCTGCCGGATCTCCCGGTCCCGCCCGAACACCGGGTCCACCGCGCCGCTGCGCGCCTTCTCGGTGAAGTCCACCATGAACCGCCCGATCGCGCTCTCGTCGCCCGGACGCGCCGGCTGGCCGGGGATCGGAGCGCCGGCCGCGCCGGCCTGCGCCGTGGGGGTCTCCCCCGCCTCCCGCGAGCCGCCCGCGATCTTGTGCAGGTCGCGCCGGAGCTCGTCCAGGCGGATGGGATCGAGGAACTGCGAGAGGTCCTCCGCGGTGTAGCGGTCAGGGCGCATCGCCAGGGCGAGCAGGAGCACGCCCGAGCGGACCTGCGACTCCCCGTGGTCCACCGAGGCGATCAGCCAGGCGTCCTGGAACCATTGCAGCAGCAGCGGGGAGAACACCGGCCGGCCGGCATTCCCCGCCCGCAGCCGCTCGAGGCCGTGCTGCAGCGAGCGCAGCAGGTGCGGCAGGTTGACGCCGAAGTAGCGCAGGATGGGCGGCACGTCGGCGCCGGAGTCCTCGAGCAGCTGCAGCAGGTGATGCTCGACCGTCACCTCGTAGTGGGTGCGCGAGACGCAGTCGCCGGCCGCCGCCGTCAGGGAGCGCTCGCAGGTCCGGTCGAGCTTGCGGATGAGTCCCTTGATGTCTACCTCCATCACGTCCCCCCGGTATCTGCACGGGGCGCCGCGCCGGCGCCCCCGCGAGACTCGAAGCCCGGCGCCCGGCGGGACCCGAGCGGGTCCAGCTCGCGCACGCCCAGACGCCCACGCCCTTCCTCCCGCCCCCGCGGGGCGATCCAGCTCATCTGGCCGAGCGGCAGATCCCCCGCCGGCCGCAGCCGCAGGGCCGGCACCGCCGGCGCCCGCAGGCGCAGGACCACGTCGAAGTCCAGCGGATCGGCCAGGTAGAGCCGCACCAGCCGGACGAGCCGCCGGAGATTCTCCCCGCCCGGCAGGAAGCTGCGGAACTGCCCGGCGTCCTGCAGCGGCCCCAGCGTGATGCGGAACGCGCCGCGCCGGTCGCGCAGGGTCTCGCCCAGGCAGGCGTCCTCGCCCAGCCGCGAGCCGCCGCGGCCCAGCCGCGTGAGCTGCTCGGCGGGGATGGGAGCCGTGCGCTCCAGGCAAGGCTCCACGCTCACGCCCACGCCGTGGAATTGGTCGCGCAGGAAGCCCTCGAGCCCCGCGGCCGAGCGGTGACGGGAGCCGAGCGCGCCGGCCACGCGCAGCAGGGGGAGGCAGGATACGCCGACCGCCCCTTCCATGCCCGCGGTGCCGAGGCCCAGCAGGCAGAACACGCGCCGGGTGAAGACATCGGAGCCTCCGGCGTCGAACGACACCGGATGACGGTACTTCTCCCACGACCGATAGAGGAGCGAGATCATGCGGTGGTGGAACAGGTCCAGGAAGTCCCGCGCCCCCTGACTCTCGGCGGCGCTCCAGAGGATCTCCTCGGTGAAGTGGTTGGGCAGGGGCGAGGCCGGACCGTAGAGCCCCATGAAGTTGACCGTGACCCGGTAGCGCTCGCCGTCTTGCGTCTCGATCCGCTCGACCTCCTCCACGTCGGACGCCGCGAAGCCCATGCTGGCGTGCGGCCGGAAGCGCAGCGCCTCGCGCGCCGGCGGCCCCGTACCCCCGGGCGCAACGGCGTCGGGCCGCTCGCGCAGCAGGAGCCGGACCAGCTGGTAGAACGAGAAGCGCCGGCTCTCCGCGAGCAGGCGCTCGGTCAGAGCCGGTCCCGGCCGGTCCGGCGTGGCCACGTGTAGACCTCCCCGCGCTGCATGCCGCGGACGGTGACCTGGACGAACGAGTTCAGGGTGGCGTTCAGCGCCAGGAACTCGTTGAGGATGGTGGCGAACAGGAACAGGTCGCCCTCGTCGGCGAAGTGGTCCTCGAGCACCTCCAGCGTGACCGCCGTGCCCCGCACCAGGCTGCCGCGCACCAGCGCCTCCGCCGGCTGCCCCCGCACCTGCTGGATGCCCTCGAGGCGGAGCTGGTTGGCGCGCTGGGCCCGCGGGTCGCGCTGCGCCTGGAAGTTGTAGAGCTCGAGGACGCCGCGCAGCGCGTCCACGTTGACGAGCGGGAGATAGTTGAGCGAGAGGTGGGAGATGAGCCTCCAGTTCAGGTCGCCGCCCAGCGGAGGCGCCACCGAGGGCGTGGGCACCGTGAGGTTGCGGAACTTGACGAAGGCGGGCGAGCTCTCGGTGGGGACCTGGATGTCGCCGACCCGCAGCGCCTCCGCCAGGCGCCGGTTGGTGCAGGTGAGCTCGAACGACACGGTCTCGACGTCGGGCAGCGGGCTTTCGCCCTCGGGGTCCACGAAGGAGACGTAGGTGTCGAGCCGCTCGTCCACGACCGAAGGCCGCAGCCGCGCGTGATAGTAGTGGCGCTCGCGACGGCTCACGCCGTGGGTGAAGGAGTAGAAGTCGGGGATCTCGCGCTCCTCGGCGGTCCCCGCCGCGTAGCCCACCACGCGGTCCACGGTGTAGACCTCGTGGTGGAAGGGATCCCGCCCCGACGGACGCAGCCGGTACTCGGTCTGGGTGCGGTCGATGCGGATGGGATCCCCCTCGTGCGGGAACAGGTTCACGACCGGGGTGCAGTAGAGCCGCACGTCGTCGCGAGTGGGACGGAGCGTGGGCGGGAGCTGGCGGTCGAAGCGCACCTCCACCTGGAAGCGGTCCTCCACGGGCAGCGCCGTCACCGCGTCCACTCCCACCAGGTCCACGAACAGGAACTTCTGCGGCAGGGCGAAGTACTCCTGCAGGTGCCGGTAGCCGGGGAAGGAGGCCGGCGGGTAGGGAAAGAGCGCCTCCTCCTCGGTGAAGCCGGCGGGGCTGACCGAGACCGGCCGCCAGGCCCGGTCGTCCCCCCCGGCGGCCGAGACCCGGGCCGACGCGACGTGCCGGCAGAGGTGAAGGTAGAGCGCGTAGCCGCCCGCCGAGTCCCCCAGGAAGAGACGGAGAGGGTCCAGCTGGAGCGCCTGGGGCTTGGTCTGGTTCATGATCCGGAAGCCCAGCGTGAGCCGCGAGGGGCCGGCGGCGCTCTCGAGGCTCACCTGCTCCAAGGCCAGCGGATTCAGCACCACGTCCCAGCAGGTGCGGAACCGGCAGGGCGTGCCTTCCACCGGGACCGACTGCACCTCGGCTCCGCGCGGGACCCGCTGCCCCTGGCGCATGGCCTGCAGCACGGGCGCCATCTCGAGGATGGCCAGCGAGGGAACCGGGCGCAGATAGTGCGGCCACAGCAGGGTCATGAGCCCGTGCGTGAGCTCGGGGAACTCGTCGTCGAGCTTCTGGCGCACGCGGGCGGACAGGAAGGCGAAGCCCTCGAGCAGGCGCTCCACGTCGGGATCGCGGCTCTGCGCCGCCAGGTAGTGGGCGGCGGCCGGGTGGGCCTGCGCGAACTCCTGGCCCAGCTCCCGCAGGTACTGCAGCTCGTCCTGGTAGTACTTGTCGAGCATGGCCCGCTACCCTCGCACGTCCACGCCGCCGTGTCCGTCAATGCGGGTCTCGATCCAGACCGAAGCCTTCTCCTCCTCGGTCACGAGCTCCGCCGTGATCTCGAAGTGGAGCGCCAGGGGATCGTCCGGGTGCTCGACGGGCTTCACGCTCACCTTGCGGAGGCGCGGCTCGTACTTCTCGATGGTGGTCTTGATGGCCTTCCGCATGGCGCCGGTGGCCTCCGGGAAGCTGTGCACCACGTCGCAGAGGTCGGGGATCCCGTAGTCCGGCAGCGTCGTGGCGACGCCGTGGCGCGAGTTCAAGAGGCGGCGAAGGTTCCCCAGCACCGAGTCCGCCAGGCGGCCCGTGTTCTCGTGGATGGTGCGCGCGACTTCCGGCTCGGGATCCCTCAGGCGCTCCAGGAGGCTCCGTTCGCGTGACATGCGGTGGTGCGTTCCCCTACCGCGGGCCGCGAGCGCCCTCACCAGGCGCCCGCGTCTCCTACGGCGAGGAACGAGGTGGGGCTATGCCTGCTCCCTCCAGGAGTCGGTATGGGTGATGCCTCCGTCCGTGTAGGTCCAGGTGATGTCGTGGAAGACGAGGGAAACCTCCTCGAGCGGGGGGTCCGTGGACGAGGCCGGCTCGATCGTATCGGGAACGAAGTCCTTGATGCTCGAGATGCGGCCTCCCCCGATCTCGATGGTGTAGAACTGCTGCGTGGTCCCGTCCCCGCTGGGGTTGGGCCGGAAGAACATGAACTTGCCTTCGATGACCTCGTTGTTGCACAGCGCCTTCCACAGGAGCGGGCTGGCCTTGTCGATCCGCTTCCGGATGAGGATGGGCTCGTACTGCCGCCGGCCGGTCGCCATCCCCGTGCCGCGCTCGCGCGCGGTCTGCACGCTTTGCTGGAAGTAGAGGCACTCGATGCTGTTCTCCCGGCCCAGCGAAGTCATGGTGTTCTCGCCCTGGATGTCCGACCCGTTCGCCTTCAGAAAGAGAGCCACTGCTTCCGCCATAGATCTCAGCCTCCTCGGTGACGCAATGGACGGGTGCACAGCGAGGACCACCGCGGCCTCGGGCCCCCGGCCGACGACGCCGATGTTCGGGGTCTGCTACTTCTTGTCGAGCTTCCCCACCAGCGACAGCGTGAAGAACGCTCCCATGTATTTGAAATGCGGCCGCATGCGAAGGTCCACCTTGTACCAGCCCGGGTCGCCCTCGACGTCCGAGACGACCACCTCCGCCTGGCGCAGCGGGCGGCGACTGCGCACCGCGGGGCTCGCGTCGTCCATCTCGGCGACGTACTGCTTGATCCAGTTGTTCAGCTCGCGGTTGAGGTCCGACTTCTCCTTCCAGCTGCCGATGTTCTCGCGCTGGATCACCTTGATGTAGTGCGCCATGCGGTTGATGACGAACATGTACGGCAGCTGGGTGCCGAGCTTGTAGTTCATCTCGGCTTCCTTGCCCTCCTTGCTCTGCCCGAACGTCTTCGGCTTCTGGCAGGAGTTGGCCGAGAAGAAGCAGGCGTTGTCGCTGCCCTTTCGCATGGTGAGCCCCATGAACCCCTCCTCGGCCAGCTCGAACTCGCGGCGTTCCGAGATCAGAACCTCGGTGGGGATCTTCTGTTCCATCGCTCCCATGGCCTTGAACACGTGGACCGGCAGATCCTCCACCGCCCCGCCGCCCATGGGCCCGATGATGTTGGCGCACCAGCGGTACTTGGCGAAGCTGTCGGTGAGCCGCGTGGCGAAGGTGAAGGCGGTGTTGCCCCACAGGTACTTGTCGTGCGAGTCGCTGACGCTCTCCTCGTAGTTGAACTCCTTGACGGGCACGGTCTCCGACCCGTACGGCAGCCGCAGCAGGAAGCGGGGGGACGTCAGTCCCACGTAGCGCGCGTCCTCGGACTCCCGGAACGACCGCCACTTGGCGTACTCCGGCCCCTCGAAGACCGAATGCAGGTCCTTCAGGTTGGGCAGCCCCAGCCAGGAGTCGAGCCCGAAGAACTTGGGGCTCGCCGAGGCGATGAACGGCGCGTGCGCCATGGCCGCCACGCTGGCGCAGTACTGGAGGAGCTTCATGTCCTGGGGCTTCTGGGAGAACTCGTAGTTGGCGATCAGGCCGCCGATGGGCTCTCCGCCGAACTGCCCGTATTCCGCCGTGTAGACGTGCTTGTAGAGGCCAGACTTGGTGACCTCGGGCGAGTCCTCGAAGTCGTTGAGCAGGTCGTCCTTCGAGACGTTCACGACCTCGAGCTTGATGTTCTCGCGGAAGTCCGTCCGGTCCACGAGCAGCTTGAGCCCCCGCCAGGCGGACTCGAGCTTCTGCACCTCGGCGTGGTGCAGGATCTCGTCGATCTGCGCGCTCATCCGCTTGTCGAGCTCGGCGATGAGCTGGTTCACCACCGACTGGTGCACGCGCGCGCCCACCTGCTCGGGCCGCACCAGCTCGCGGATGAACGCCTCCAGGCCGCGCCGGGCGATGGCGTAGCTCTCGTCGCCCGGCTTGACCTTGGTGGTCTGCACGATCTGGTCGAGCAAGGACTCGCCGAGCTCCACAGATTCGCCCGCTGCGGGTTGCGTCTCCTTCTGCTGCTCCTCCATCGTTCGTCCTCCCACGTGCCCTCGGGGGTCGCACCACGGCGCCGGGGCGGCCGCGGGCACTCGCGTCGCGCTCGGCCCCGGGCCGGGGCCCGGAACGCGCGTGACTACGCCTGCGCCTCGCCTTCGATGCCCAGCTCCTTCATGAGCTTCTCGCGGTGGCCCGGGTCCTTGAGCAGCTCCTCGATCTTCTTGCGGAAGGCCGGCACGTTGGCCAGCGGGCCCTTGAGCGCCGTGAGCGCTTCGCGCAGCTCCAGGAGCTTGGACAGCTCCGGGACCTGCTTGGCGATGGCCGCGGGCTCCATGTCCTTGAGCGTGTTGAAGACCAGGTTCACGGCCAGCTCGTCCCCCTCCTTGCCGCTCAGGCGGTTCGGCACCGTCACGCTGACGCCCAGCTTGTGCTGGCTCATCACGTCGCTGAAGTTGTCCTTGTCCACCCGGACCGGCTTGCGCTCCTCCAGGGACCGGTCGTCGGGCCTGCCGGTGAAGTCCCCCAAGACCATGAGCTTGAGGGGCAGCTCGACTTCGGCCTGGGCGCCGCCGGTCGCGGGCCGGTAGACGATGTTGACCCGCTCCTTCGGGGCTACGGAGCCTTCCTTCGCCATGGTCCTCTCCTTTCTCGACCGCTCGAGCGGTTGCTACTTCTGGCCCTGGAGCTCCAGGGCCGCTACCAGGTCCAGCCGGCACAGCCGCCCGAGGAGCTCTCGGGTCCGCTGCAGCTCCTCGGCACTCTGGGCCCGGGAAGAGGATAAGGCCTTCTGCCGGCAGACGAGAAGGGTCTTGATGACCTCGGCGCACACCTCGCCGTCCCAGTCCTCCACCGAGCAGCCGCGGATCTCGGCGTCCAGCCCCTCCAGCCCGGCCAGGGCGGTCTCGGTCTGGCCGCGGTCCATGACCAGCCGGGCAGTCTCCAGGCGCCACCACACGCGGTCGCGCAGCCGCTCGGCGCGGACGGCGCCCCGCTCGAGCAGGGCCACCGCCTCCCCCAGCTTGCGCTCGCGCGCCAGCTTCCACGCCTGCGCCCGCGCCTCCTCGAAGCCGAGGTAGTGGAACTCGCCGA
>JBBIHL010000018.1:0-15506 GCA_037447075.1 Candidatus Eiseniibacteriota bacterium
GGCGCGTGGCCTCTGCGGGTGCCGCGTGCGCGCGGATCGCGAGCCGCGCCACCCCGGCCCACTCTCGCGGGGCCGCGCGTCCGAGCCTACTGGAGCGCCGGCGGCGCCGTTCGGTCGGCGGCTCGGGGGTGATGTCTGGCGCGCGCGTTGGCGCCGGGCTCGCACCGTCCCCGGCTCGCTGCTGCGCGGCGCGCGCGGACGCGTCCCCGTCACAGCCTTGGCCGGGCAGCTTGCCAGCCCGGCCGGGATCGGTCAAGGCCCGCCGTGGGCGGGACGCGCGCCCGGGCGAGACGGTGCGGAACGCTAGCGGTAGCGACCCTTGAGCGCTCCCCAGCTGGAACGGCGCGTCGGCGAGGGCGCGCACGCCGCGCACCCCGGGCCGTGGGCGCCGAAGTACGCCGCTGCGCAGCCGGGGTCCAGGGCGGGGGAGTTGGCGCACAGCCGCAGGTCGCGCGCATCCAGGTCGCAGAAGCGCGGGTCGTCCTGGACCCAGCCGGGGCCGGCGGCGGGCCCGCAGGAGCCCGCCAGGTCCTCGCCGTTGCCGTAGACCAGGCTGCACTGCACCACGAGCTGGGCCAGCGGGTCGCTGCAGACCAGGCCGGAGGGGTGATCGGCGATGATGCTCGCGATGGCCTCGATGCGGGACTCGCCCTCGGCGGCGCCGGCGGCACCGGCCGGCGCCCGGTTGCGGAGCAGGTCGGACTGGACCAGCTGGAGCACGCTGCACGCCGTCCCCAGCCGGGCGGGCCCGAGCGGGGCGGCGCAGCTGGTCGCCACCCCGCCTCCCGCGACGCCGGCCTGATTCCCCACCACCTCCACGTAGGAGAGCAGCAGCGAGGATCCGGACGCCGCATAGGCGCCGCCGCCGCGTAGCCCCGCCGTGTTGTCGGCGATCCGCGCCGCGCTCACCGTGGCCTGTCCGCCGCTGACCGCCACCCCGCCTCCGTCGCCCTGCGAACGGTTGTCGTGGCAGGAGCCTTCCAGCCAGCCCAGCTGGCCCCCGCCGGCGAGCCACGCGCCGCCGCCCAGCTCGGCGGCCTGGTTGTGGTGGATCTGCGCGCGCTCCAGCCCGAGGGTGGCGCCCAACGCCGCGGCGCCGGCCCCGCGGGGCGCGGTGCAGGTGGCGATCTCCACGTCGGCCAGCCGGACCTGGGATCCCGGGGAAGCGAACAGCCCGCCGCCGGCGACCGTGGCCACGCCGTCCTCCAGCCGCACCCGCGCCGCCTCGAGCCGTGCCGAGTCCTGCGCGCGCAGCAATCCTCCCATGCCCGCGCGTCCGGAGGTCAGGCGCAGGTCCTCGACGCGCGAGGGCGTGGCGCCGGACCCGGCCAGGCAGTCCAGCACGCGCGAGGTCCCCGCCCCGTCGAGCGTGGTGAGTCCGGCGCCGGCCCCGACCAGCGTGACGCCGCCCGGCATCACGAACGGGCCCGCGTAGTCCCCCGCCGCCACTCGCACGGTGTCGCCTTCGAGCGAGGCGTCCAGCGCGTCCTGGAGCAGGGGGTAGTCGCCGGGCACGTCGCGCGTCGTGGCCCGCGCGGGGGAGGCGAGTAGCACCAGGAGCAGGAGGCTCGCGAGCCGCCCGCTCAACGAAGCACCACGAAGAGGACGCCCCGCGTCTGCTCGCCGCGCATCCGGGCGAAGTAGACGCCGCTGCTCCACCGCGCGGTGACGGCGGATTCGACCCGCGCCCGTCCGTCGCGATCCAGACGGGCGGTCCCCACCCGGCGACCGGCGAGATCGAGCAGCTCCACCTCGGCCGCGGCGGACGGCCGATCGGCCGATCGCACCTCCAGCGCCGCGCCCGCGCGCAGGGGGTTGGGGCCGATCCGCAGCGCTGGGGCCGGGCCGGGTCGCGACGGGACCCCGACCAGCGGCGCGCCCGTGGTGCTCCGCACGCGCTCCATCGCCACCACATCCCCGGCGCCGCCGAAGTGCTGCCAGAGCACCGTCAGGCGTCCCTGGGGGTCGGCGAGCGGGACCGGCCGCAAGGCCGTGCCGGAGCCGGGGTCGGTGATTCGGGTGCTGGCGAAGTCCCAGCCCAGGACGGGGCTGAACCGCTTGTAGCGCACCGTGAAGGCGCTGCTCTCCAGGGCCTCGAACACCAGGTGGGCCTCGCCTCCGGGACCCGCCCCGATGCGCGGGCTCTGCAGGCTCTCGGCGCGATCTTCCAGCACCGTGTCGGGCGGCGAGACGAGCTCGCCCCCGCCGGGGAGCGGGATGCGACGGTGGTAGTGCACCTCCGAGCGCCCGGGCCGCGCCTGCTGCCAGGTGGCGTGCAGGCGGCCCGCTCCATCCACAGCCAGCGTGACGCCGAAGGCGTCGTAGCCGTAGCCCAGGCTCACCCCCGTCGCCGGGCCCCAGGGGCCGCCGGCGGCGGCGCGGCGCAGGTAGATGCTCGCGAAGGTCTTGCCCGCGTAGTCGGGCCAGGCGACGTAGGCCGTCCCCGCGGCATCCACCGCGAGCGCCGGAGGCAGCGGTCGCGCCCCCGTCACCGTGAGGATCTCGGCCGGGCCGGGAGCGCCGCCGATGGCGAAGCGGCTGACCTTCACCGACCCGCTGTCGGCGTCGTCGTCCACCCAGGCCACCGTGACGCGGCCCTGAGGGTCCACGGCCACGGCCGGTCCATGCGACTCGCTCGCGGAATCGGAGACGCGCTGCTCGGCGCCCCACGCGCCGTCGAGCCAGGCGCGCAGGTAGATCTCGCCGGGCCCGTGACGGCCGTCGGTCCAGACCACCAGCCGGCCGCCGTCCCCGGTCACCGCCAGCGCCGCCTCGCGGGCGGCCCCGACCACGCCGCTGACCGGCTCCTCCACGTCCCACAGCGCCCCCAGCCACTTGCGGCGGGCGTAGACCCGGGGCGGCG
Organism: Candidatus Eiseniibacteriota bacterium; assembly: GCA_037447075.1. Classification (GTDB taxonomy): domain Bacteria; phylum Eisenbacteria; class RBG-16-71-46; order RBG-16-71-46; family RBG-16-71-46; genus JBBIHL01. The sequence goes on from JBBIHL010000018.1 coordinate 2,864, forward strand.
AGGCCCGGCCATCCACCCACACGACGTCCACGGTGCCGTCGTCCTGGACGCCCGCGGGGCTGCCCGATCCGTAGCTCAGCCACGGCGCGTAGCCCGGAGCGCTCCAGGCGCGCGCGGGCGCCCAGCCGGCGGGCTGGACCTGCGCCACGAAGCGCAGGTTCTCGCCCACGGCACGCATCTCTCGCAGGGCGACGTTGGTGGGTGCCAGGCTGAAGGACCGCGTGCTCGGCGTGGTGAGGTCGTTGAGCTCGGTGCGCCCGAGCGGGCCGGGGAAGGCGTCCTGTGCCTCCCCGCGGTTGTAGCCGCTCATCAGGTCGCCGCGCCCGTCGGCCTCGACCAGCAGCAGCCCGGGAAACTCGCGCGGGTTGACCTGGTTGCCCGAGAGCCCGCTCCCGATGATGACCTCGTTGACGTGGTAGACGATGAGGCCGCTCCCGGGCAGGGAGCGATCGAAGCCGAGGCGCTGGCGGTTCTCGACCAGGAAGTGTTCGGTGAAGGCTTCGCCCTGCAGCCAGAGCTCCAGCACCGGCCCCCCGGAGGTCAGCGGCGTCAGCGTGACCAGCGTGTCCGCGGCGGGGCGGAACGACTCGGACCAGCCCAGGAAGAGCGCGGGCCAGGCGCCCGGGTGGGTGGGCGATTCCGGCGTGCGGCTGTCTCCACCCCACGCGCCCGTGGCCATGAGCGACCAGTTGCCCGGGCCCACGAAGGCCCCGCCGCCCAGGGTGCGGGTGTCGTAGAGGTCCGGCAGCCCCAGCGCGTGGCCGAACTCGTGGCAGTAGACGCCGATCTCGCTGGGCGTGTCGGCGCGGACCCCGGACAGCTCCGGGAGGATGCTGAAGCGGTCCACCCGGATGAACTGGCTGCTGCCGGGGATGGGGTCGTTGGTCTGGTAGCTCCCGCCGTTGCGCCAGCCGCTGTTCATGCGGGAGGTGATGGACCACAGGTTCTGTCGGCTCTGCGTGGCCTCGCCGCCGTAGCCGGAGTGGGCCACCCACAGCATGTCCACGTAGCCGTCGCCGTCGAGGTCGAAGCGCGAGAAGTCCACCACGCTGTCGGCGAGGGCCGCCGCGGCGAAGGCGCAACCGTAGGAGTTGTGCGGCGTGCCGATGGCGTTCACCCCCCAGGCATTGTCCGCATAGAAGTTCTTGGGGTTGGGCAGGTGGATCCAGCCCACCACCTCGCCTCGCACCCGCACGCGGCCGCCCGAGGCCCAGACGTAGTAGTCGAAGACCGAGCCGCTGCTCGTGCTGCCCGTGGAGTCGAAGATCATCTGGGTGAAGTAGCCGGGTGGCGTGACCCCGGGCTGGTCGGTGAAGTCCACCAGGAGCACCGGGATGTACCAGCTGGTCTGCACGGCGGCGGTGCCCAGGCCCGGCGGCCGGCCGGGCAGCGTGAACAGGCTGTCGGCGAAAGCCTGGACCACCTCGGGCGGGATCCATCCCGAGGGGCTCGGCACGGTGGCGGCGGACTGGCGTGGCGTGCCCGGGAGGAAGGGCAGCAGGAATGCCAGGCGAATGAGGGCCCGATGGGCCCCGACGAGCCTCGGAATGGTGGTCACCTCGTGCCGCCCGGTCCATCCAACAGTGGCCCCGGTGCGGGCCGGCGTCAAGGGGCTTGTGGCGCGGTTGGCGGTCTTGCGGGGCGATGCTAGCGTGCGGTCACCGTGCCGTTCGCGCGCCTTCCGTGCAGGACCTCCGCTGCCCGCCGGCTCGCCCAGGCCTTGCTCGCGTCGGGGTTGCTCGCCGCCCCGGCCGCCGCCCTGGACGAGCGTCCCCAGCGCAGCGATCGTCCTCCCTACTTCACCGCCGACCTCGCCATCTCCTTGGATGCCGAGGCCCGGCCCGCGCTCGCGGTGACCTTCACCTCGGCCTACGGCGACCTCCAGTGGGTCCGGCTCTCACACGGCCTGGCGGCGGGGCTGGAATACACGGTGGCGCTGGTGAAGCACGACGGCTTCCCGGCGGGAGGCGACGTGTGGGAGCGCCGCGTGGTGGTGGCGGATTTCGCCGCCACGCGCCGGCCCGGCGCGGCGCTGGTGGAGGAGCGCACGCTGGCGGTGCGCCCGGGGCGATACCTGGCGCGGCTGTCGGTCACCGACGCCAACTCGAAGCTCACCTCGTCGGTCGAGCAGCGCATCGAGGTTCCCGACTACTCCAAGGTTCCGGTGGGCTTCGCGGACCTGGTGCTGGGGACGTGGAGCGGCGACAGCTCGTTCGCGCCCGCCCACACCCGGCGCTTCGGCCCCGAATCGAGCCGGCTGGCGGCGCGGGCCGTGCTCTTCGACCGCCGCTCCGGGCCCTGGCCGCGCGACTACCTGCTTCACTACACCCTGCACCAGGAGTCGGGCGAGGTGGTGGCCGAGGGCGACACGCTCGTGCGCCTGGAGGCTTCCGGCCAGCCGGTGGTCCTGCGCCCGCACACCGAGGAGCTGTTCCTGGGGGACTACGCGCTCGAGATCCGCCTGGTCCAGGCCAAGTCCCGCTGGCGGGTGGAGCGCTCGTTCGAGGTCGAAGCCTCGGGGCCTCCGCGCGGCAAGGAGTTCGAGCGCATGCTGGAGGTCCTGGCCTACATCGCCCGGCCCGAGGAGCTGGACTACCTCCGTTCGCTGCCGCCGGAGCAGCAGACCCGCGGCTGGGGCGATTTCTGGCGCCGCCGGGATCCCACCCCGGACACCCCGCAGAACGAGGCCCTGGTGGAGTTCTTCCGCCGGGTCCGCTACGCCGACCAGCACTTCCAGGGCCTGGGGCCCGGATGGCGCTCCGACATGGGTCGGATCTACATCAAGTACGGAGCCCCGGACCAGGTCGAGTCCCGCGCCCCCAGCGTGGAGGCCCCGGCCATGGAGATCTGGCACTACTACAACCCGTCCCGCCGCTTCTACTTCGCCGACCGGGACGGCTTCGGGCGCTACGTGCTGCTCAACCCCCAGGCGGAGCTCTAGGCGTGCGGACCGGGATCGTCGCGCTGCCGTGCGTGGACCTGCGCCGCCTGCCCGACCACCGCTCGGAGCTGGTGAGCCAGCTGCTCATGGGCGAGCCGGTCGCGATCGTGGGCACGGCCGCGCGCGGGGAGTGGCTCCGGCTGCGCTCGCTGGAGGACGGCTACGCAGGCTGGACGCGGGATTGGGGGGTGGTCGGAGCGGAGCCCGCCGCCTGGTTGCACCGCGCCCGCCACCGCGTGGCGGACCTGTGGGTCGCCGCCACGTCGGCCCCCGAGGGCGGAGAGACCGTGAGCACGCTGCTGTGGAGGAATCGGGCCGAGCTGGTCGCGCGGCGGGGCGAGCGGTCCTGCCTGGAGCTGCCGGACGGCCGGCGCTGCTGGGTCGCGGCCGACCAGCTCATGCCGGCCGAGGCGAGGGTGCCCCTGCGCGCGCTCGTGCCCCTGCTGCTCGGGATTCCCTACCTCTGGGGCGGTCGCACCGTGCAGGGATTCGACTGCTCGGGGCTGGTCCAGCAGCTCCTGGCGGCGGCGGGCGTGGCGGTGCCGCGCGACGCCCACGACCAGTGGAGGGCCTGCAGGCCGGTGAGAAGTCCGGGTCGCCTCCGCGCAGGGGACCTGCTCTTCTTCGGGAAGCCGGGGCGGCGCATGACCCATGTCGCAGTGGCCCTGGGGGACGGCCTCTTCGTCCACTCCATGGCCCGCGTGCGCATGAGTCATACCCAGCCGGACAACCCGTTGTTCGACAACGAGTTGATGAAGTGGTACCGGGCCGCCGGCCGACCCCGCGGGGGGGCCCGGTCCGGGGCCCTGCCGGGGGAAAAATGGGTTGACAAGCCTGGCGGGCTGTACCTACCCTGCCGCGGGCGTATTGCCAGGGCCTGACGCTTCGGTCAGTCCTGGGTTTGGTGCTCCATCCCAGGGATGTGATGGAGCATTTCTCTTGCCCTCGAGAATCCCTAATGGACGGCTACGAGAGGAGGTGGGGTCAAAGGCGAGAAACCGCGTTGTAGTTCACAGGCCACGCAGCTGTTGGCTTGCATTCTGCATCGTGGCTTCGAAGCTCAACCGGGAAACCTAAGGAGGTCGAATACATGTTTCCCCGCCATCTGAAGACACTGATCGTCCTGGCTACCGCCGCGCTCCTCGTGCTGCCCGTCGCAGCGTTCGCCCAGAACGCGCGCGTGGGCGGCCTCGGCGTCCAGGGCGACTACATCAAGGACTACACGAACATCTGGCCGTACCCCAGCACCCTCACCTCGGTCGGCAACATGGTGATCGGCGAGCTGGGGGTCGAGGATCCCAGCTTCGGCGTGGACCACCGTGCCGTGGGCGCCGTGCTCGGCAACCTGTGGGACGGGCGCTACGGCACCTTCGCCCTCTACATCAACGAGGTCACCTCGGCCATCGGCCAGGGCCAGGCCGACCCGGGCGAGGTCGGGACCAACGCCCCGGATCCCAACGTCAACGACAACAACTCCTTCGACGTCGAGTGGGGTAAGCAGTTCGGCAACACGCGGTTCGGCTTGCGCCTGCGCCGTGCCTTCGCCGAGCAGATCTACACCACCCCGGCCGGCGTCACCTCGGAGCTGAAGTTCGATCCGGCGGGCGGCGGGATCGTCTTCGGCCGCAACATCATCGGCGTCGCGGGCGGCCTCAGCTGGGAGTGGGGTAGCTCGACCATGGCCGACGTCGCGTTCCACTACGACAGCCGCACCGCCTCGGCCAACGGCCCGCTCAACGGCGGTCTCGACCAGGAAGAGGACAACCCGGCCGCCTACCTGTTCAACGCCCGGCTCATGTGGCAGTGGCAGCCGAACGCGGTCATCGTTCCCCTGTTCAAGCTCTACTCCTATGACCTGGGCTTCAAGACCGTGGGCTCTCCCACGGTGGAAGCCAGCTTCAAGGGCTGGCAGGCCGGCGGCGCCGTCAACTGGACGCTTGGCCAGGACGACCTCTTCGTGTGGGGCATCACCTTCGCCCAGAACAAGGTCGAGCAGGACGCCAACCTGCTGATCGTCACCCCGATCCCCTATGCCGGCATCCAGAACACGATCACCGAGACCTTCACGCCCCAGGTGTTCGCGGCGCTGGAGACCCACGTGAACCCCTGGCTGGTGCTGCGCTTCGGCGCCCGCAACGGGGCCTGGCACAAGGTGAAGATCGAGGCCGACGCCAACGACGAGGAGTTCGAGTTCAGCGACTCGCCGTTCCAGATGGTGCTGGGCGCCGGCGTCAAGGTCGGCACCCTGCAGCTGGACGCGGTGGTGAACGACGAGCTGCCCTTCACCGGCGGCTACCTGTTCACCGGCAATCCGGTGGGCGGTCCCGCCCTGACGCGGATCACGGCCACCTACCCCTGGTAGTGTAGTCGCGCCTTACCTGGTGGGGGCCGGGCTCGACCCGGCCCCCACGGCTTTCCAGGGAGGTCCGCCGGGGCCGGTGGCCCGGCGCCGCGGCCCTCCGGCCGGGAGCCCCGGCGCCCAAAACCCCGTTGACAAACCCCCGGGAACCTGCCTAGGTTCGCGGCATCGGCTCCACACTGGTCGCTGCCGGGACCGCCGGCAGTGGACGCACGTGACGTGGGCAGCAGGGGCAAGGAGGCCCTGGATGCCTGAGCGAATTCCCCTCACGTCGTTCTTCCCCCATGGATCCATCCACTGCCGTCTCTCCCGGCGCTCCCGGGCGCCGGGGGAAACCCGCTTTCCGCTTCGTTCGCGAAAGGAGTAACGGGGTCATGAGACACACCAATCGCGGGGTGATCGCCATCCTCACGGTCCTGGCGCTTGGGCCGGCGCACGCGCTGGCCGGGACGACCGGGAAGCTGGCCGGCGCGGTCAAGGACGAGAAAGGCGCCCCCCTGCCGGGTGTGGCGATCCGCGTCGAGGGCCAGCGCCTGGGCGCGCTCTCGGACGAGCAGGGGAACTACTTCATCATCGGCATCCCCGCCGGCGCCTACACGGTGAAGGCGAACCTGATGGGCTACTCCGCCTTCAGCGCCGAGAACGTCCAGATCGTTCCCGACTTCACCACCACGCTCGACATCTCCATGCGCTCCGAGGCGGTGCAGATCGGGGAGGTCCGGGTGGAGGCCGAGCGGCCGCTGCTGCAGCGGGACGCCACCAGCACCACCCGCTTCATCTCCGCCGACCAGATCCAGCGGCTGCCCACCCGCGGCTACCAGGAGGCGGCGGCCCAGCAGGCCGGCATCGTGAACTTCCAGCGGCTCATTGACCGGGAGTCGCAGAACAACCCCACCCTGATCATCCGGGGAGGCCGGCCCAACGAAACCGCCTACTACGTGGACGGCTTCTCCCAGCAGGATCCCCTCACCGGATACTCGACCACCAGCATCAACAACAACGCCATCCAAGAGGTCGTCGTGCTCAACGGCGGCTTCAACGCCGAGTACGGCCGCATCATGTCCGGCGTGGTCAACGTGATCACGAAGGAGGGGGCCGACCGCTACTCCGGCGCCCTCGAGGCGCTGTCGGACAACTTCGGCGGCGACAACACGGTCGGCGCCAAGACCTACGACTACAACCTCTACGACTTCAACCTGGGTGGGCCGATCTTGCCCGGACGGAACTTCGGGGCGTTCTACTTCTCGGGCCAGCGCCGCTACTACGGGGACCGCAGCCCGAAGGCCAACTTCGACGACCCGCTCGAGTCCAACTCGCTTGCCGGCTGGTCGTTCCAGGGGAAGCTCAACTTCCCCCTGACCGAGCAGCTGAATCTGAAGCTCGGCGGGCTCACGTCCGACGACGACTGGCGCGAGTACCTCAATTCCTATCGTTTCAACCTCGCCCACACCCCGCGCTACGAGGACGTCAATCGTTCCGTGACCGGCCAGGTCACGCATACGCTAAGCAAGAGCGCCTTCTACGCCGTGGGGGCTTCGTGGTTCTTCACGGAGCGCAAGCGCGGTGACGGCCTCTACTTCGACGACGTGCGGCGTTACGGGGAGTTCCCCCAGACCAACCTGATCCCGGAGATCCCGTGGTTCTGGCCCGGCACGTCGGACACGAACTCGGCTCTGGGCAAGGTTCTCGCGGCCGCCTCCGCGGCGGCCGGCGGGAATGGGCACGTCTTCGACGACTACCTGCGGCGTCAGTCGTCGTACTGGGCCTTGCGGGGGGACTACACGCACCAGCTCAACCCCTTCCACCAGCTCAAGGCCGGCGGGCAGTTCGACCGGCACACCTTGCGCTTCTACCAGCACTTCTTCCCGGTCGAGTTCTACGACCCGGCGGGCGACAGCATCAAAAACACCCGCGATATTGATCGCTACGGTTTCAGCGTGGACGGGAAGGACGAGGTGGACGAAGGCCGTGACGGCGCGCGCCACCCGATCACCGCTTCCTTCTATGCCCAGGACAAGTACGAGCGCGGCGGGCTGGTGGTGAACGCCGGGCTGCGCTGGGACTACATCAACACCGACGTGCCGGCGCTGCGGTCCGAGAACACCCCGCTGGGCGGCAACTCGACCCTGGACGACGTGGACTTGGTGGAGAACAAGACCTACAGCCGTGTCTCGCCCCGGGTGGGAGTCGGCTTCCCCGTGTCGGATCGGACCGTCCTGCACGCGAACTGGGGCCAGTTCTTCCAGCAGCCCAACCTGCAGGACCTCTACGTGGCCTACCGCTTCCTGGAGCACAAGGTCCGGACGGGGGGCTATTTCGTGGGCTTCGGCAACCCCAACCTGAAGCCCGAGCGGACCACCGCCTACGAGGTGGGCATCGCTCATGCCCTCAGCGAGCGGGCCGCGCTGGACCTCACCGCCTACTACAAGGACGTCAAGGACCTGGTGGAGATCGCCACGATCCCGTCGTTCCCCAACAACTTCGCGTCCTACCGCAACCGGGACTTCGCCACGATCAAGGGGGTAGATCTGGGCCTGACCCTGCGGCGCGTGAACAACATCGCGATGAACGTGAACTACAGTCTCTCCTTCGCCAAGGGCACGGGCTCGGTGTCGAACACGCAGCGCAACATCGCATGGACGGCGGGGCAGCCGCCCAAGCAGACCTCACCGCTTGACTTCGACCAGCGCCACAAGCTCTCGATGAACGTGGACTATGCCCTGGGCAAGGGTGAGGGGCCGTCCTGGGGCGGTGTGCGTTGGCTCGAGAACCTCGACCTCAACGTGTTGTACAACGTCGCAAGCGGGACGCCCTTCACGCCCAGCACGCCCTTCGACGAGGTGACGCTCGCGGCCGTGGCGAGCCAGCCGACCGGGCCCGTCAACTCGCGCTACGGCCCCTGGACGCAGTCGCTCGACCTCAAGGCGGCACGCGGGTTCGACTGGGCTGGGGCCAACGTGCAGGCCTTCGTCTGGGTGCTCAACCTCCTGGACGAGGACAATGCCATCACGGTGTTCACGTCCACGGGATCTGCCAATACCACGGGCTACCTGTCCACTCCTGAGGGGCAGGACGTGGCCAACAACCTGAGGAATCGCTACGGCCTCGACGCAGCGCAGGTCTACGCGCTGGCGCTCCAGAACCAGGCGCTCTACTCGAATCCCCGGCAGGTGCGGTTCGGCCTACGGGTGGGCTTCTGACGAGAAAGCATGCGGCCACGAACCAAGGAGATGGGAACCATGAGAGGGTACCGTGTGTGGACGGGGATTCTCGCCGGGATCGCCCTGCTTCCGGCCGTGTCCGCGGCCCGGCCGCCACAGGGAGTCCAGCGTGCTCGGCCCCTGGGCGTGGAGGTGATCGACAACTCGCAATACATTGACATTAATCGGATCAAGATGTGGGTGACGAACACCGGCTCGTTTGCCTGGGACAAGGGCACTGGTAACTCCGGCCTGGAGTTCCCGAAGGGGACGGGGAAGACGGCCGTGTTCGCGGCCGGCTTGTGGCTGGGTGGCCTGGTAGGTGGCTCGATCCGCATCGCGGTCGCGGAGTACTCCGACGAATACGGGCCGGGGGCCATGGTGGGGGGCGTCGCGGACAACCCCAACCGGCCGGAATACAAGGTCTACAAGCTGGACCGCGTCTATGCGGACCCGGCGGTGCGTGACGCGGTCCTGGCCGACTACGAGGCCGGAGCGGAGCCCTACGGAGCGCCGGACGTCGAGGTGCAAGCGGACGGAACGCTCAACGTGCTGGGCGACCAGATGATGTGGGCCGTCTACAACGACGCCGACCCCGCCAACCACACGAACCGGGCCGGAACCACGTCGCCCCTGGGGATCGAGGTACAGCAGACCACGTTCGCTTTCAACCGACTGGACGCCCTCGGTAACACGATCTTCATCAAGTACCGTCTCATCAACAAGGGTGGGAACACCATCGACAGCATGTTCGTATCCCAGTGGTCCGATCCGGACCTCGGGGGCTTCACCGACGACCTGGTGGCTTGCGATGTCGCCACCAGCATGGGGTACTGCTACAACGCCACCAACAACGACGGGCTCTACGGATCCGCTCCACCCGCGGTGGGTTACGATTTCTTCCAGGGCCCGACCGTGGGCGGCACGCCCCTCGGCATGACCTCCTTCAACAAGTACATCAACGGCACGGATCCGGACGACGCGCAGAAGACCTACAACTACATGAGGGGGCTGAACGCCGACGGGACGCCGCTGGTGAATCCCGTCACGGGGCAGGTCACGACCTACTTCTTCGGCGGCGGCGACCCGGTGTCGGCTTCCGGATGGCTGGACACCAACCCGTTCGACCGCCGCCTCATGCTGTCGAGCGGCCCGTTCACGATGGCTCCGAATGACACGCAGGAAGTGGTGGTGGCCATCATCGTCGGGCAGGGCACCAACCGGCTGAGCAGCATCACCCAGCTGCGCTGCGACGACGCGCTGGCGCAGAGCGCCTTCGACCAGAACTTCCAGCTGGCCAGCCCGCCCAACGCTCCCGCCGTCACGGTAAGCCCGCGGGGAGGCTCCATCTACCTCTCCTGGGACTCGGCGAGCGAGAGCTACAGCGACCCTCTCTACCAGTGGGAGGGTTACGTGGTCTATCAGGGGGCTTCCATCGCGGGTCCCTGGACCCGCGTTGCCACCTTCGACCGCAACGACGGGATCACCACGGTCCTGGACGATTTCTGCGACCTGGCGTCAGGCGTGATCCTCAAGCGCGTGAGCGCGCAGGGCAGCGACGCCGGTGTCGCCTACCAGATCGAGGTCACCCAGGACATCGTGAACGGCGGCCCGTTGCGGGTCGCACAGCCCTATTATTACTCGGTGAACGCCTATGCCGTGGGCATCGGGCAAGTGCCCCAGGTGCTGGAGTCCGCGTTCCAGCCGCTGACGGTGGTGCCCCAAACCCCGGCCGCCGGCGTGGACTGGGGGGTGGCGGCCATCACCTCGGGTCCCACATACGGGCAGACCAACCCCGCGCTGGCTCCCACGACCGACAGCATCCAGGTGAGGGTCGTGGATCCCGACAAGGTGCTGGACGCCAGCTACCGGGTGGGCTACAAGCCGGGCCCGACGGGCGCGCCGGTATGGTACGTCGTGCGCACCACCGCGACCAGCACCGACACCGTCGTCAACAACTGGTTCAACTACTCCGGGGACGAGAACTACCCGGTCTTCGACGGCGTGCAGGTCAAGCTGTTCGGGGCGGCGTACAAGGCGCTCCTCTCGGCGGACCTCGTTGACGTCGGGCCGAACCCGCCGGCCCTGGCCGGCGTGGATGTGGACCTCGGTTTCTTCAACGACGCCGCAGACTATGCCTTCAACCTGTTCGGCTCCGCGCTCGACCCCGCCAACGTCACGCTGTTCAACAGCGTCGAGATCCGCTTCAGCGCCAGCGCCACGCCGGACGCGACCTGGCAGAGGGGGTACCGCTACATGCGGAGCGCCACGACGCCGCGCACCTATCTCCTCCAGGACTACGTGGACGTTCCCTGGACGGTGTGGGACATCGAGAACAACCGGCAACTCAACGCCGGCTGGCTCGAGAACGAGGCGACGGCGAACGGAGTCTGGGATCCGGATACCACCGAGGCGACGCTCGGCAACCGCGAGCTCATCTGGCCCATGGCGTCCACATACAATCCCGCAATCGACCCCTACTACACGGACCCGTCGCGGGACGACGCGCTGAACGAGTCGGACCAGATCGACTTCCAGTGGGTCCTGTGGCCGTGGCGCACCGTGACAGGTGGGGTGCCGACGCCATTCGACGCCGGCGACAAGTTTGCGTTCATCCTGGCGAATCGGTCGGCCAACGACTACTTCACGTTCACCACCCGGGCGGCCAACCGCCTGAACCTGGGGCTGGCGCGGAGCGAGCTGGACCGTGTGCGGGCCGTGCCCAACCCCTATTTCGCGCACTCGCGTTACGAGCTCAATCAGTTCGGCAAGGTCGTGAAGTTCACCCACCTGCCCGCACGGTGCACCGTACGGATCTTCACCTTGGGTGGTACGCTCATCCGTACCCTGGAAAAGAACGACGCGGGCACCTCGCAGGTGACCTGGGACCTGGAGACCAGTCGCGGGCTGCCCGTGGCAAGCGGCATCTACATCTTCCACGTGGACGCCCCTGGCATCGGCACCACGACCGGCAAGGTCGCGATCTTCATGGAGCGGGAGCGGCTGACCAACTTCTAGGCCGTGGTCGCAGCGACGGCCCTCTGAAGGGAGAATGATGCCATGAGAACCGCAAGAGCACTGCGATGGACGGCCCTGGCGCTGGCGGTCTCGGCGCTACCGGTATGGGCGGGCACCGAGTCGCGCATCGGCACGTTCGGTGCCGAGGAGCTGCGAGTGCCCGTGGGGTCGCGCACGGTCGCCCTGGGCGGCGCGACGCTGGCCGACGTGTCGGGTGTGGAGGCCCTGTTCTTCAATCCGGCGGGACTGGCGGCCAGCGACGCCAAGACCGAAGTGACGTTCACCCACACGGCCTTCATCGCCGACCAGGACGTCAATTACTTCGGGCTGGCGCGAGGTTTCGGTGACTGGGGCTGGCTGGGCTTGAGCGCCAAGGTCTACAGCGTGGGAGAGATCCCGCGTACGACCGAGAGCGCCCCCGACGGCACGGGTGAGATCTTCACGCCGACCTACAGCACGCTGGGTCTGACGTACTCGAGACGCATGACGGACCGGGTCAACTTCGGGGGTACCGTCTACTACGTGGCCGAGCGCATCCTGCAGGAGACGGCGTCGGGCGTCGCCTTCGACTTCGGCTTTCAGTACCAGACCGGCCTCGGCGGCGCGGCGCTGGGCATGAGCCTCAAGAACGTCGGACCGAGCATGGCCTTTGCCGGGAGCGACCTGGACTTCGGCGTCGTGCGCCCGGGGGACGACCCCACGGCCCAGCCCCGGACCGTCGCCCCGAGCACCTCCCCCTTCGAGCTGCCGACCTATTTCCAGTTCGGGGCGAGCTACCCGCTGCTGGGCAAGGGGATCTACCGGGCCACCGCCTACGCGGCCTACCAGAACAACAGCTTCTCCCGCGACGAGTTCCGGGGTGGCCTGGAGTGGACGTACCGGGACGATCTGGCGTTGCGCGCGGGCTACGCCGGCACCGGTGACGAGGACGACCTCTTCGGCTTCAGCTACGGCGCGGGGGTGAGGATCCCTATGGCCACCAACAAGCTCTACGTGGACTACGCCGGCCAGACGGTGAGCGACTTCTTCGACGACGTGCAGCACATCACACTGCGGCTCACCTTCTAAACGGGGCTCGTCTCCCGAAAGTGTGATCAATCCAGGGGCAGTTCACCGCAGCCATGC
>JBBIHL010000019.1:0-15147 GCA_037447075.1 Candidatus Eiseniibacteriota bacterium
ACCACCGGTACGTCGTCTGATTCGGAACCAGTTCGAGGCCCAATCGTACGGCCGCTGCCCGCCGCCCACTCGATCTGGGAGATCGTGCACCACCTGACCACCTGGGAGGACGTGGTGCGCCGGCGCCTGGAGGGCGAGCCGGCGGCGGACGTCACCCCGGAGCAGGACTGGCCGCCGGTGCGCGACACCGGCGAGGCTGCGTGGTCCCAAGCCCGGGCGGCGCTCGCGGCCGGGCACCAGCGCCTGCAGCGCACGCTGGCGGGCATGAAGGACGCGGACCTGGCCAGGAAGACGCCCAAGGGCACCGGCTTCGACACGCTGCTGCACGGCATCGTCCAGCACGACCTCTACCACGTTGGCCAGATCGCAGTGCTGAAGAAGGGCTAGGTGCTCTTGGCGTGGACCGGGCTGGGAGTGGGCCGGGTCGAGCCGCGGTGGCGGTGCCCGTGCCGGGTTACCTGGCGGGTGCTGCCATCCCGCCGGCCGCGTGGGCCAGCGACCGGACGTAGGCGACGACCTGCCCGATCTGGCCTTCCTTCAAGACCGATCCCCACGGCACCATCAGCGGCGAAAGCCGCAAGGATGGGCCGCCCTTGCTGATGACCTTGAACATCTCCTCGTCGTTCCTGGACTTCAGCTCGCTGGGCTTCTGGAAATTGCGCGGCCGCGGGCTCAAGCTCTTTCCGGTCGGGCCGTCGCCCAGGCCGGTGTTGCCGTGGCACGTCATGCAGTACTGGGCGTAGAGCTTCCGGCCGGCCTCGAGCGAGGCCGAATCAGTCGGCGCGGACCTTGGCGCCGCGGCCAGGGCCGCTCCCGCCAGGAGTGCCAGGACCGGGATTCGAATCAGCATGCTGCCTCGTTGATGTCTGGGATGGCCGGGAGGCGGCGTGGCGGCCGCTGCGCGGCAGCGGTGCACGGTCCGGTTGTTCCGCCTCATCGAGGGCTTGGTGGAGCTCGGCCTGAACCGCCCGGGCGCAGGCCTCGGCGGCAGCCAGCACCGCCGCGTAGAAACCGCACTCGTGGCGTGCGGCCACCACGGCGCGCAGTGCCGGCAGCCAGTTCATCAGGTGCTCGCGCAGGAAGCGCCGTGCCTGCATCGCCGCGCGCTTGGCCTCCGGTGCCGCACCCGACGCACGGTCGAGAAGGTGGCCAAGGAAGTGCAGCTCGACGGTGACGTGGTCGGCGGCGAGTGCAGCGCACGCGGGCTGAAAGCCCGCCGCCGCGTAGTCTGCCTCCAGGGCCTGCAGGCGCTCGGCGGTGAAGCGGGCAGACGGCCGCCGGGGGGCACCGAGGGCCACCGGGAACCGGGACTCGATGAGTTCCACGCGCTCCGCGCCCGGCGACTCGAAGAGCCGCCGATAGCTGGCACGAAGGTCCCGCTCGAGCGCCACCGGATCGCGCCCCCGCAGCGAGGACCACGTCGTTCGCAACGGGTCATCCGGGACCCCGCCCCCCGTTGCCAGGAACAGCCCTCCCCCCATGGACAGGCTGCACGCGAGCTCGCGCGTTGCCGGCCAGCCGAGGATGCAGCCCAGCGCGATGAAGGTCTGCCCCCTCTGGGCCCAGGCACGACGACGACCTTCGACCATGCGCGTGCGCCCGGGCAACACGCGAGGGGGAGGATCGCCCCGCTCGCCGGCCGTTGGGCCTCTACCTTTTCCGGGCTGCACGACCCGCCCCTTCCGCGCCGGCGGATGTCCCACGGTCGGATAGGCCCGAGACCGGCGCTTGTCGGGCCCCCGAGCGGCAACGCGGGCGGCCGACCCGCCAGGGGGATCCGGGGGAGCCGTGCCTTCGACCTGCAGCTCGCCGTGTCCTTGCTTGGTCAAAGCCGCTCCCCCGGCGTTCAAGTGGCGACGCTCCCCCGGCAGCTTTCGCTTCAGCGGGAGACCCGCGTCACCTTCGTGCTCAGAGTGGTTCCCGCCGCGGTGAGGCGGACCACGTAGAGCCCGCTCGGTGCCGGTCCACCCCGCAGGTCACGGCCGTCCCAACTGGCCAGGTGGCGGCCCGCGGGCAGCTCTCCTGCCAGCAGGGTCTTCACCCGCCGTCCACCCAGGTCGAGCACGTCGAGCCTCGCGTATCCGGCACGGGCCAGCGCGAACTCGATCGCCGTAGAGCTCGCGAACGGGTTGGGACGGGCCGGCGCCAGCGACAAGGAGGCTGCCGCTTGGCCGTCCACTCCGACCAGGGAGTTCACGGTGATGGCGAACGGCGTGTTCGCCGCGCCGCCGTACCAGTTCCAGGAGTCCCCGCTGTTGCCGCCGTTTCCGTTCACCGCCTGCGACACGGCGAAGAAGTTCACCGTTCCGTCGGCGGCAGGCGCCTGCCAGGCGAAGGTCCAGGAACGGGAGTTCCGGTTGAAGTGCGTGAGCTCGCCGTTCAGGAGCTGGCTGTTCGAACCCGCCACCAGGGTCCCTCCGCTCGCCTTGAGGTTGAAGCCGCCGAAGGTGGTGGCCGGACCGCCGGAGACGCTGAGGGTGTAGTTCGACGTGCTGTTGGGCGCGACCACCTGGGGACCGGTGATCGTGACCGTCACCGGGCCATTGGCGTTGGGGGTCGTGCTGTGACACGCGCAGCCCGTGGACGACTGCGCCACGCCCGTCATGCCCGTGGACCGGGCCAGCGCGAACGCGGCCCAGCAGGCCGCCGCCAGGGTGGCGGCGAGTCCGACGAGTCTGGAGCGTGTGCGGCTCGAGGATTCGGGACGATCTGACATGATCTCGCACCTCCCCTGCGGCCGGCTGCAACCCGGCCAGCGACGGATGCTTCCATCCCGCCCGACCCGGCGCTGTCGCGTGCCGTGGGGGGTGCGGGCGGCTGTCTGCCGGGGGCGAGAAGGGGCTTTGAAGCCCCTGCATCCCCGGCTCCGTTCGTCAGCATCCCAACCCCCGCGGCGCGGCCACAAGACTCCTTTGGCACCACGGCTGGGGGGACTTTGGTAGGGGGTGTGGCCCCGGCCTGGCGATCTAGAGGCCCCGAGGGCGGAACATCAGAGGGTTGCGCGCGGCGTAGAGCCCGATCTGGAGCCGGTCCTTGAGCCCGAGCTTGCCCAGGATTCGACCGACGTGCTTCTTGACGCTCGGCTCGCCGATGCCCAGGGCGCTGGCGATCTCCTTGTTGGAGCGGCCGCCGGCGATGAGGCGGACGACTTCCAGCTCGCGTTGCGAGAGCCTGGGTGGAGCGTCGGAGCCGGCCAGGCCCAGGGTGCGCGCGAGCAGCCGCGACGCCGTCCCGATCTCGTACCAGGCGTTCCCCGCCGAGACGGCGCGCACCGCGCGGTAGAGGTCTTCGGGCTCCGCGCTCCGGCGGATCGCCCCCAGCGCCCCCTGGGCCATGGCCACCTGGAGGCAGTCCGCCACCGGCGTCCCCAGCCATCTCGCCTCGAGCCCCCACTCTTCCCCGGGCCCGGCGGGATTCAGCACCAGGCACCGCCCTTCGCCGCGCTCGGCGACGGCGAGGATCCCCGTCGCGGAGGGCGCCGAGCGCACGCCGGGGATGGCCGCGATGCCGTCCACGCAGGGCATTCGCAGGTCCAGGACGAGGACGTCCGGCCGCAGCGCCCGGCAGCGCTCGATGGCCTCCGCGCCGTTGCTGGCTTCGCCCACGATCTCGAAGTCGGGCTGGGTCCGGAGCAATGCCACCAGACCCTTGCGGTCGATGGGCTGGTCGTCGGCCACGACGATGCGGATGCTCCGCCGCGCGGTTCCGGGGGTCGCGGCGGGACCGGTATCCGGCCGACGTTCGCTGCGCCTGGGTCCTCTCGTCATGCGCACCAGGGCTCCATGCAGCGGGGCGATGCGCGCACCACAGACCACGCAGCCCTGCAGCCAGTGCCGACGCTGCTCAGAGGGAAACGGCCTTACCGCCCATCGGAGAGGTGTGCTCGCGCGCCGTCCGGATACACGACCCCCGGGGCCGTGGGGGGTGGGCCACCCGGTCGGCGATCCACCGGACGGCGAAGGCTCGCCTCGCCCAACCCCAGAGGGGTGCACGCCCCGGAGCCCCGGCAGCCCCATGCTATCCTCGCCCCCATGGCGGTCAAGCGTCTTCTCATCCTGGGCGGCGGCTTCGCCGGACTCGACGTGGCGCGCTCCATCGGCCGTTCCCGCGCGGCGCGCGACTACTGGGACACGCTGCTCGTGGACAAGGAGAACTTCTTCCAGTTCAACCCCCTGCTGCCGGCCGTGGCGGTGGGCGCGGTGGAGACGCGCCACATCGTCTACCCGCTGCGCGAGATGGCGCGGCATCGCCGCATCCGCTTCCACAAGAACAAGGCCACGCGGATCGACCTGGGGCGCCGCGAGGTCCACCTGCACAACAACCTGGTCGCGCGCTACGACACGCTGGTGGTGGCGCTGGGCAGCACCACCCACTACTACGGCGTGCCGGGCGCCGTGGAGCACACTCGTCCCTTCAAGACCCTGGTGGACGCCATGACGCTGCGCGCGCGCGTGGTGGAGCTGTTCGAGATGGCCGAGCAGGCCGAGACGCGCGAGCAGCGGCGGCGGCTGCTCTCCTTCGTCATCGTGGGAGGCGGCGTGACCGGCGTGGAGGTGGCCGCCGAGCTGATGGACATGGCGCGGGACACGCTGCTGCCCCGCTATCCCAGCCTGCACCGCTCCGATCTCTCGGTGATCGTGCTGGAGGGCGGGGAGCGCGTGGTGCCCAGCGCGCGTCCCGAGCACTCGGCTTACGTGCACCGCTTCCTGGAGCGCCGCGGCGTCCAGGTGCGGCTCGATTCACTCGTGAACCGGGTGGAGAGCAAGCGCGTCCACCTGGCGAGCGGGGAGTCGCTCGAGGGCTTCACCCTGCTGTGGACCGCGGGCGTCTGCCCGCCTCCGCTCGTCCAGGAGCTGCCGCTCCTGCACGCCAAGGACGGTCGCGTCCGGGTGGACGAGTACCTGCGCGCGCTCGACCCGCAGGGGCGCCCGGTCGAGGACGTGTTCGTGCTGGGGGACTGCGCGGCCAGCCTGCGCGAGGACGGGGAGTTCCAGCCCGCCCTCTCGCAGACCGCGATCGCCATGGGCGGCTTCGTGGGCGATCTGCTGGTGGCGCGCGCCCTGGGGCGGAACGTGCCGCCCTTCCAGTTCCGGCACGTGGGCTACATCATCTCGCTCGGCAAGCACAGCTCGGTGCTGGAGCTGTTCGGCATCCCGGTGTCGGGCAAGCTGGCCTGGATCGTGTGGGCGGCCGCCTACCTCATCAAGATGGTCGGCTTCCGCAAGCAGCTCGAGGTGGGGCTCGACCACCTCACCCACCTGGTGTTCACCCACGACTCGTCCCAGATCATGAACCGCCGCCAGATCCTCTCGGACGAGGAGCTCAACCTGTCGCTCGGACCGGAGGGGACGCCCGACCGGGAGCGTGCGAGCGCCGCTTCGTGACGGCGTCGCGGCCCGCCGTCGGGCCGGCCTCGCCGCCTAGAGCCGCGGGATCTCGACCCGCTCGGTCTCGGGGCGTTGCGGAGCGACCGTGGGCAGCTCGGGGGTGAAGTCCTCGCCGGGGTTGATGAACAGGTCGCTCTCGATCTGGTACTGCTTGTCGTAGAGCTCCCGGTAGCGGCCGCCCCGGGCGAGCAGCTGCTCGTGGGTCCCGCGCTCCACGATCTCGCCGCCCTCGAGCACCAGGATCTGGTCGGCGCTGCGGATGGTCGAGAGCCGGTGGGCGATGACGAACGTGGTGCGCCCGCGCCGCAGCGAGCGCAGGCCGTCCTGGATCAGGGCTTCGCTCTCGCTGTCCAGGCTCGAGGTGGCCTCGTCCAGGATGAGGATGCGCGGGTCCGCCAGGATGGCGCGCGCGATCGCCACGCGCTGGCGCTGGCCGCCCGAGAGCTTCACGCCGCGCTCGCCCACCACCGTGTCGTAGCCCTTCTCGAAGCGTTCCACGAACTCGTCGCAATGCGCGATGCGGCTCACCTCCCGCACCTCGGCGGGGGAGGCGGCGGGCCGCGAGAACGAGATGTTCTCGGCGATGGTGCCGTCGAAGAGGAAGTTGTCCTGCAGCACCACGCCCAGGTGCGTGCGGTAGTCGCGCAGCCGGATGCCGTCGAGGTCGCGCCCGTCCACGATCACCCGGCCCGAGAGGGGATGGTTGAAGGCCATGACCAGCCCGATGAGCGTGCTCTTGCCCGAGCCGCTCGAGCCCACCAGCGCCGTGGTGGTGCCCGCCTGCGCGCGGAACGAGACGCCCTTGAGCACCGGCGTCCCCGGGGTGTACTCGAAGCTCACGTTCTCGAAGGCGATGTCCCCGCGCAGCTCGGCGAGGGGCGCGCGGCGGCCGTCCTCCTGATCCTCGGTGGTCGTCGCCATGAGCTCGCGGATGCGGTCGAGGCCCGCGAACGCCTCGCTGACCTGGGTGCCGATGGCGGCCAGCTGGATGAGGGGCGAGGCCAGGACGCCGGTGAAGGAGAGGTACATCACGAACCCGCCCAGCGTCATGGTCCCGCCCAGGATGGACCGCCCGCCCACCAGGATCATGATGACGCCGATGCTGCCGATGACGACGGACGAGAGGGTCATGAGCCCCGACACCCCCGTCATGGTCCGGCGCACGTTGCGGAACAGCCGGTGGACGCCGCGCGTGAACACCAGCTGCTCGCGGCGCTCCGCCACGTAGGCCTTGACGATGCGGATCCCGCCCAGGGTCTCGGCCAGCCGGCCCGTGACCTCGGCGTTGATCTTGCCGCGCTCGCGGAACATCGGGCGGATGTGGCGGAAGGCGAAGGTCATCCCGCCGCCGAAGGCCGCGATGAACACCAGCGTGATGAGCGTGAGGTGCCAGTTCAGGTAGAAGAGCACCCCGAGCGCGATGGTGGCGGTGAGCAGGCCGCCGACCATCTCGACCAGCCCGGTGCCCACCAGGTTCCGGATCCCCTCGGCGTCGCTCATGATGCGCGAGATGAGCACCCCGGTCTGCGTGGAGTCGAAGTAGCGGACGGGCAGCCGGGTCACGTGGGCCATGACGCGCTTGCGCATGTCGGTGATGGCGCGCTGCGCGGCCACGCCCAGGATCTGCGAGAGCGCGAACCCGCTGGCCGCCTGCAGCAGCGTGGCGGCGGCCACCGCCAGCGCCAGCCACGGGAGCAGGTCGGCGCGCTGCTTGCCGATGACGTCGTCCACCAGGAACTTCGAGGAGGTGGGGAGGACCAGCCCGGCGAGCCGGCTCACCAGAAGCAGGGCCAGCCCCACCGCCAGCCGGCGGCGGTGCGCCACCACCAGCTCCCGGGCCTGGCGCCAGGTGGTGGAGAGGGTCGGACGGGGCGGGCGCCGGGACATGGCCGGAGATGCTAACACGCCGGGCACCCTCGCCCACACGGGGCCAGGCCGGACGATTCACTCCGGCGCACGGGACCGCGCAGTGCGCCTCCGCCTGCACGGTCCCCCCTGTGCTAGCATCGCCTTCCCCATGTTCCGCAGGGTGCTGGTCGCCAACCGCGGCGAGATCGCCTGCCGCGTGATCTCCACGCTCGACCTGCTGGGCATCGAGTCGGTGGCGGTCTTCTCGGAGGCCGATCGCGATGCGCTGCACGTCCGCCGGGCGCGCCACGCCGTGTCCATCGGCGCGGCGGAGCCGGCCGAGTCCTACCTGAACGTCGAGGCGCTGCTGCGCGCGGCGCACGAGAGCGGCGCCGAGGCCGTCCACCCGGGCTATGGCTTCCTGGCCGAGAACGCCGACTTCGCCGCGGCCGTCGAGAAGGCCGGCCTGGTGTTCATCGGCCCCACCCCCGACCAGGCGCGCACCCTGGGGGACAAGCTCCGGGCGCGCGCGGCGGCGGCCGCCGCCAAGATCCCGGTCGTGCCCGGGGCGGAGGTGCCGGCGGGCGACCTGGCGGGGGCCCGGGCCGCGGCCGGGCGCCTCGGCTATCCGGTAATCGTGAAGGCCGCCCTGGGGGGTGGAGGCAAGGGCATGCAGGTGGTGGGCGGCGACGCCGAGCTGGCCGCGGCGCTCGAGAGCGGGTCGCGCCTGGCGCGCGCGGCCTTCGGAGACGGCACCGTCTACCTGGAGAAGCGGCTCTCGCGGCCCCGTCACATCGAGGTGCAGGTGGTGGGCGATGGGCGGGGGGACGCCATCCATCTGTTCGAGCGCGAATGCTCGCTCCAGCGACGCCACCAGAAGGTGGTCGAGGAGACCCCATCGCCTGGCCTGGACGACGGCTCGCGCCGGGCCCTGTGGGAGGCGGCCGTGGCGCTGGCCCGCTCCCTCCGCTACCGCGGCACCGGGACCGTGGAGTTCCTGTTCGCGGGTGGCCAGCCCTATTTCCTCGAGGTCAACACGCGCCTGCAGGTGGAGCACCCGGTGACCGAATGGGTGACGGGCGTGGACCTGGTGGCCATGCAGCTGGAGGTGGCGGCAGCCGGACGGCTGCCCCTCCAGCAGGCCCAGATCTCGCGGCGCGGTCACGCGGTGGAGGCGCGCATCTACGCCGAGGACCCCGAGCACGGGTTCCTGCCGCAGGCCGGGCACGTGCTGCGCGCCGCCCTGCCCGAGGGGCCCTTCGTGCGCGTGGACATCGGCATCGAGTCCGGCAGCGCCGTGCCCGTGCACTACGACCCCATCCTCGCCAAGGTGGCGGTCTGGGGCCCCGATCGCCCGACGGCCCTCGCCCGGCTGAGCGCGGCGCTGGACCGATGCGTGGTACACGGGGTCGTCACCAACTTGAGCTTCCTGCGCGCGCTGGCGCGCGACCCCCGCGTGCGCTCGGGCGAGCTGGACACCGAGCTCATCGAGCGCGACTTCCTGCCGGCTTTCGCCGCGAACGGGCGGCAGCCCCCCGAGCTGGCGGTGGTGGCGGCCGCGGTGGCGGAGCTGCTGGCGGCGGGCGGTGGGGTCGAGGCGGCCCGCAGACCCGTGGCCGGAGCGACCCCGGACCCCTTCGGCGCGCTGGGCCGCTGGCGCCTGCCCGGGCTGGAGTGACCGCGTGAGAAGCCGCTGGCGCAGCGGGGATCGGGAGTGGACGGTGGAGGTCGCGAGCGACGGCGCCGGCCGTTTTCACGTCCGGCTCGGCGACCGGGAGCTGGCCGTCGAGGCCGAGGCCTTGTCGGGAGGCGCGCTCCGGCTCCGGACCCCGGGCGGCGACGCCGTGGCCATCGTGACGCCGCAGGCGGGGCGCCGCTACGTGCACCTCGCGGGGGACGACTGGGTGGTGGAACGGGTGGAAGGGAGGGCTGGCCGCGTCGGGGCGGGTTCCGAGCACGGGCTTGCCGCGCCGATGCCCGGCCTGGTGGTCAAGGTGCACGTGCAGCCGGGGGACCGGGTGGAGAAGGGCGCCGCGCTCGTGACGGTGGAGGCCATGAAGATGGAGCACGTGCTGCGCGCCCCCCGTGCGGCGGCGGTCGCTCGCGTGGGCTGCTCCCCGGGGCAGATGGTGGAGCCGGGGGTTGCGCTGGTCGAGCTGGAGGAGGGATGAGGCTCCCCGCCCGAGGGGACCATCCTCCATTGGCTCGTTCAGCGGCCGGTCATCCCCGCCGATAACCCGCCAGGAGGCAGCCAAAGCGGCGGCGTGCGCTTTGACGCCCCCCTTCGCCTGTGCTAGCTTCCGGGCATCCAATCGTACGGAGGCCACCGGGCGGCGCAGCGACGCGCCCGAGCGGATTCGGGCCCGGGCCCAGGCGGGGGAGGGAGGAGGAGGCTAAACGGAACGTTTTCAACGGGTTGGACAGGATGAGCCGGCCCGGCCGGCGGCAGTGCGCGACGCTCTTGGCCTGCGCGCCACGCGCGAGAGGGCCAGGGGCTTTGTTTTTTTGGGAGGCCAGAGAGCGCCACAGTGACCGTCCACCGCATCGCCATTGAGCACCTCGACCAGCTGCATCTGCTAGGCCACAACGACGTCACCCTGCGCTACATCGAGCGCCACCTGCCGGTGCGCATCACCCTGCGCGACGGCACCCTGTCGGTCTCCGGCGACGAGGAGGCCGTGTCGTCCGCGGCGCGCACCCTGCGCGAGCTGGTCTCGATCGCGGAGCGCGGCAAGGTGGTCGAGGAAGCCGATGTGGCCACCGCGCTCGGGCTGGGCCGGCGCGCCGAGCGCGAGGGCCGGCTGGCCGAGGCCTACGCGGGCACGCCCGGCTACCACTTCGACCGCAAGATCGTGCGCGCCCGCACCCCGACCCAGGCCGAATACCTGAA
This sequence comes from Candidatus Eiseniibacteriota bacterium, assembly GCA_037447075.1. GTDB lineage: Bacteria > Eisenbacteria > RBG-16-71-46 > RBG-16-71-46 > RBG-16-71-46 > JBBIHL01. The sequence continues at coordinate 10,126 of JBBIHL010000019.1, forward strand.
GGCGCTCGAGGAGCACGAGATCGTCTTCGCCATCGGCCCGGCCGGCACGGGGAAGACCTACCTGGCCGTGGCCGCCGCGCTGAACGCGCTGCGCACCAAGAAGGCAGACCGCGTGATCCTGGTGCGCCCCGCGGTCGAGGCCGGCGAGAGCCTGGGATTCCTGCCCGGCGACATGCAGGAGAAGGTGGACCCCTACCTGCGGCCCATGTACGACGCGCTCTCCGACCTGATGTCCTACGACAAGATGCGCCGTTACATGGAAATGGGCGTGATCGAGATCGCCCCCCTCGCCTTCATGCGCGGCCGCACGCTCCCCAACTCGTTCGTCATCCTCGACGAGGCGCAGAACACCACGGTGCGCCAGATGAAGATGTTCCTCACGCGGCTCGGCGTGAACTCCAAGGCCGTCGTCACCGGGGACATCACCCAGATCGACCTGCGCGACCCGGAGCACTCGGGCCTGGTCCGCATCCAGTCCATTCTCGCGGGGATGGCCGACATCCGCTTCGTCTACTTCCACCCCGAGGACGTGGTCCGGCACCGGCTGGTGCGCGACATCATCCGCGCCTTCGACTACTATCACGCGCGCGAGAACGGCAAGCGCGAGGACGGTGTGGGCGATTCACTGGAGCCCGGCGCCGCGCTGGAGGCCGCGGGCGACGGGGAGGCGCGGTCCAACGGGAACGGCCTTGCCGAGGGGGGCGTCTCCGCGCCCCCCGGCCGGTCCGACGCGGGCGCCCTGCGCGGCGACGAGGGCCCGTCCCTCTAGGTCGCGACGGCCGCGACTCGTTCTTCCCCAACACATGACGGACCTTCCGCAATCGGCACGGCCGGCCCTTCCGGACCGCCCGCGCCGCTTCCGCTGGCGCTACTACCTGGCGCGCGTGGGGATGGTCGCGCTTCTGCTGGGCGTGGCGGCCGCGCTCGTCCCGGGCGGCCGCTCCCAGGACCGGCTGCGCTACCGCGAGGGGGACATCGCGCGCGAGCGCGTGGTGGCGCCCTACGACTTCCGGGTGCTGAAGGAAGGCGCCACGCTGCGGCGCGAACAGGAGGCCGCGGCCGGGGCGGTGCCGCCCGTGTTCGCGGCGGATCCCCGGATCTCCGAGGACAACCTCACGCGCTTCGCCGCCTTCCAGGAGAAGGTACTGGCCGCGGTGGGCGATCCGACCTCCTCGGTGGAGGACCGCGCCGGCCAGCTCAAGGGCCTGGGGGTGCCGCTCTCGGACGAGGCCGCCCAGTCCCTCGCGGCCCCCGGCCGCGCGCGCCGGGTGCTGCGGGATCTCTCGGAGTGGCTGAACGAGATCCTGGGGGCGGGCGTCGTGGCCGAGAAGCGCGGCGGGCAACTGCTGGGCTACCGCGCGGTCACCGTGCGCCAGGGCGAGGCCGAGACGCTGCGCGCGGTGGGCACGCTCTACGACCGCCGGGAGGCGCTGTCGCAGGTGGAGCGGCGCGCGCGCGCCAGCTACCCGGCCGACCCGCGCAGCGTGCAGGTGGCCCTCGAGCTGGCGGCGTCGTTCCTCGACCCCAACGTCGTGCAGGATCGCGCCGAGACCGAGTGGCGGCGCGTGCAGGCTCGGGGCGCGGTTCCGAGCGCGCTGGGGCTGGTGCAGAAGGACGAGCTGATCGTGGACGCCAACCAGCGCGTGGACCGGCTGGCGGCGCGCAAGCTCACCTCGCTGCGCGAGCTCGAGGAGGCGCGCCGCAGCCGCACGGAGTTCCTCTATCCGCCGGTCGCGCGCATGCTGCTCATGCTGCTCTTCATCGCCGTGTTCGCCACCTACCTGCGGGCCGAGCTCCCGGCCGTCTACTCCGACAACGCCCAGCTGGCCATCGTCACCCTGCTCACCGGCATCGTCCTGGTGCTGGCCGAGGTCATCGTGGGCGTGTTGGGCCTCACCGAGTTCGCGGTGCCCCTGGCGGTCGGTCCGCTGGTAGTGGGCAGCCTGCTCGAGAAGCGACCGGCGCTGGTCTACACGTTGTTGCTGGCCGTCGTGGTGCTGTCGGTGGCCGAGATGCGGGCGCCGTTCATCCCGGTGGCGGTGATGGGCGGGGTGACGGCGGTCTACAGCGTGACGCGGCTGCGGCACCGGTGGCACTACATGCGCGCGGCGCTCATGATCGCCCTGGCGAACCTGGCGGCGATCCTGGCCTGGGATCTGGCACGCGTGGCGGGACTGCCGCTCCTCCTGCGCGACGCTGGCGCGGGGACCGCCAATGCCGTGGCCTCGACCCTGCTGTGCTTCCTGCTGCTGCCACTCTTCGAGCATCTGTTCCGGCAGACCTCGGACGTCACCCTGCTGGAGCTTTCCGACCTGAACCGGCCGCTCCTGAAGCGCCTGCAGCTCGAAGCGCCTGGCACCTACCACCACAGCATGGTGGTCGGGAACCTGGCCGAGGCGGCGGCCGAGGCGGTGGGGGCCAACTCGTTGCTGGCGCGCGTGTGCGCCTACTATCACGACATCGGGAAGATCACCAAGCCCGAGTACTACGCGGAGAACGAGACCGGCTTCCGCAGCCGGCACGAGAAGCTCACGCCCAGCATGAGCGCGCTGGTGTTGAAATCGCACATCACCGTGGGGCTGGAGATGGCGCGGCGCGAGCACCTGCCGCGGGCCGTGCGACAGGCGATCCCGGAGCACCACGGCACCATGGTGATGGCGTTCTTCTACCACAAGGCCCTGGAGCAGGACCCCACCGCGCGGCGCGAGGACTTCTGCTACCCTGGGCCCAAGCCCCGCTCGCGCGAGAACGCGATCCTCATGCTGGCCGACGGCGTCGAAGGGGCGTCGCGGGCGCTCGCGGAGCCCACGCCCAGCCGCATCCGCGGCCTGGTCACGCGCATCATCGAGCAGCGGGTGCAGGAGGGTCAGCTCGACGACTGCGGGCTGACGCTGCAGGACGTCGCCCGTATCCGTGAGGCGTTCACCCCGGTGCTGACCGCGATCTTCCACGTCCGCGCGCCCTACCCCACTGCCGAGCCGCGCCGCCTGCGCTCCGATGCCGATCTCCCTCGCGAGTCCTCTCCTTGAGGGGCGGGCGCTGGCCGGGCCGCTGCGCCGGCTGGTGCGCTCGACGCTCGCGCGAGAAGGCCTGCGCGCCGGCGACATCGGGCTGCTGCTGGCCGGCGACCGCGAGCTGCGCGACCTGAACCGCCGCTACCGCGGCCTGGATCGGGCGACCGACGTGCTGTCGTTCGGATACGGCGAGAGCTCGCCCCACCGCAGGCCGGCCGGGCTCGGTCTCCCCGAACGGCCGTCCGGAGGCGCGCGGCCGGACGCGGCTGTCCCGAACGGCCGTCCGGAGGTGCGCGGAGCGTTGGACGAGCGGAGCGCGCCGAGGATAGAGCGAGTGCCGCGAAGGATGCGCGGCCGAGCGTGCCGGAGGGACAGCCGCGCCGGCCGCAATGCAGGTGCACGCCGGGACCCGCCTGCCGTCTCCGGCGACATCGCCGTCTCGCTGGACCGCATGGCCGAGCAGGCGCGGCGCTACGGTTGCGCGCGCGGCGAGGAGCTGGCCCGCCTGGTGGTCCATGGTGCCCTGCATCTGGCCGGCCACGATCACGGGAGCGCGGCCGAGCGCCGCCGCATGCGCGCCCGCGAGGACGCCGCGCTGCGGCGCGCGAGCGCGGAGGTGCGGATGCTCTCCCGCGCGCTCGGACGCCCGCGCCGGCCGACTCGCCGGAGACGGCGGCCGTGAGCGCGGCGCTCCTGTTCCTGGCCTCGGCGCTGCTGCTGGGCCTCGGCGCCTGGGTGGCGGCGAGCGAGGCCACGCTGGCCGCGCTGGGGCGCCGGCGGCTCCTCCAGCTCGGACGGCATGCGGCGGGGCTGCGGCACGCGCTCGAGCACCCGCAGCAGCTGGGTCACGCACTCCAGCTGCTGGGCACGGTGGCCAAGGTGGGGGCGGTCGCGACCGCCACGGTGTTCGCCGCCCGCACCGGCGGCGCGATCGGAGCGCCCGAGGGCCTGTCCACCTTGCTCGGCGTCGCCGTGATGGCGTTCCTGGTCCTGGTCCTGGCCGAGTACGTGCCGCGGCTGGCGGTCTCCGCGGGAGCGGAGAGCTGGGCCGCGGTGGCGGTGCCCGTGCTGCGCGCCTCCCACGCGCTGCTCGGGCCCCTGGTCAGGAGCTTCGGCCCCCGCGAGCCGGGCGGAGGCGCGGCTCCGCCGCCGGCGGCCCCCGAATCCGCCGGGCTCGAGGAGGGCCCGGGATCCGCACCCGGCGCGGCATCCGGGATCCAGCCCCGCGAGCGCGCCATGCTGCAGGGGGCCTTCCGCATCCGCTCCGCGGCGGCCCGGGACGTGATGACCCCGTTGCCGCGGCTGGTGATGGCGGACGCCCATGCGCCGGTCGAGGAGCTGATCGCGCTGGCGCGCGACAACTGGCATTCGCGCATCCCGGTCTTCGAGGGCCGGCGTGAGAACGTGCGGGGCATGCTCTACGCCAAGGACCTGCTGCCCTTCACGCTGGGAGGCGACCCCGAGGTGACCGCCCGGGCGCTCATGCGCGAAGCGTTCTTCGTGCCTCCCACCAAGAACGCCGAGGAGCTGCTGCGCGACTTCCAGCGCGAGCACGTGCACGTCGCCATGGTGGTGGACGAGTATGGCGCCGCCCTGGGGCTCGTCACCCTGGAGGACGTGGTCGAGGAGATCGTGGGCGAGGTGCGCGACGAGTTCGACGTGGAGGAGCCGGCGTGGAAGCGCCTGGAGGACGGCGCGCTGCTGGTGCGCGGCGACGCCCCGCTCGCCGAGGTGCAGCGCCAGCTGGGGATCGAAGCCGCGGCGGAACCCGAGACGGTGGAGTCGTTCCTCCTCAAGCTGCGGCCCCAGGGTCTCGCGCGCGGGGAGGAGGTGCAGGTGGAGGGGCTCGCGCGCTTCCGCGTGGAGCGCACGGCGGGGCGCCGCATCTGGACGGTGCGCGCCGAGCGCGAAGAGGTGCTCCGTTGATCGCGCTGATCCTGCTGCTCGCGGCGGCCGTCGCCGTCCTGCTCGTGGCCGGAGCCGAGGGCGCGCTGGCGGCGGTGGGGCG
>JBBIHL010000020.1:0-815 GCA_037447075.1 Candidatus Eiseniibacteriota bacterium
CCGCGCTCCCGCACCCGGAGGAATCCCCGATGCCGCTTCGCCCCGCCGGCTGGCTGGCCGCGTCCGCGCTCTGCGTCGCGGCGGCCCTGCGGGCCCCGCTCCCGCCCGCCGCGCGCGCCTACTCCAACGGGGTCCCGGCCTTCATCACCGACGTCGCGCCCTACTGCGCGGGCTGCCACGCCTCGCGCAGCCGCACCCAGCTGCGCGAGATGGCGCTGGCCCACCAGGAGGCGCAGTACTACGAGAACAAGCACTACGGCCCCTTGCTGCGGGGCGAAGGGAGCTACGCCTCGATCTCCGAGCCGGACCGCAAGTCCATCCTGGCGGACGTGCGGCTGGTGGACGAGAACACTTCGGTGGCGTTGGCCGGGCCGCGCTCGGCCAAACCCAACCAGCTGATCGAGGTCAGCGTCACCGCGCGCGGGGGCGGAGGGCCGGTGATCGGCGTGCTCCTGGTGGACGCGGACTACCGCTACCAGGCGCGTCCGCTGCCCTCGGCGGGCTGGCTGGTGGCGTCCTCGCCCCGCATCACCGGCCCGGACGGGAACCCCCAGAACGACTGGATCCAGCAGCGCGCGACGGGGCTCCCGGACAACCTGTCCTTCGTCGAGGTCACCGGCATCTCGTGCGACCTGGCCACCCGGAACTTCCCGACCTCCACGGTGGTCTGGCAGCTGCGCGCCCCGCGCGAGAAGGGCAGCTACCCGATCGTGGCCTGCCTCCTCTACGGCACCGAGAAGGCCGCCTCCAAGGGCTGGACGGAGCTTCCCAGCGGCGAGCGCATCCCGGCGGGCGGCCGCGACGCGCCATCGGGG
>JBBIHL010000020.1:835-14963 GCA_037447075.1 Candidatus Eiseniibacteriota bacterium
GCGCCGCTGGTGATCAACGTCCGCTGAAAAACGCGCGAGGGCGGGGAGGTGCCCCGCCCTCGTCCATCCGGCCCGGCCGGGTCAGCTGCTCTTGCGCCTGCGCATGCCGAGGCCGGCGCCGAGGAGGCCCATGGCCAGCAGGCTGATGGTGCCGGGCTCCGGGACCGGGCCCGTGGTGATGTCGCGGTCGAGCCGATCCTGGCGGCCGCCCGGTGGAGGAGGAGGGAAGCCTTCGGGCGGAGGGTCGTCGTCGGTGCGCAGCGCCCCGTAGGCTCCACCCGAGGCATCGTAGGGAGCCGGGTTCTGCGGATTGGCCCCGGGCGCCGGGACGCCGCCGAGGGCCTGCGCCTTGGGGTTCAACCCCAACGTGGACCACTGCTGCGTGGCGACGTTGGCGTGGGCGACGGCCACCCAGCTGGCGGCCAGCGCCACTCCCAGTGCCAGAACTCCGAGCCGCATGAGGCTTCTCCAAGACGCCGACAAGAAGACTATCGCAAAACCCACCACGGGCATAGCAGAATCGAGGCCAGACTATCTGCTGACCGGACAATTGGTTGGCATCGTGTGGGTTAGGTGGTTTCGACCCTGTTTCCCCGAGGGCCCTGCGGGGTGCCGACATCCGCAGACTGGGAAGTATCCCGACACCGCAAGCGGCATCTCACCCGCCCAGGAGGCGGGGCCTCCACGGCCCCCGGCTACTGCCGGTACCTGGACTTGACCTGCCCCCAGGTGGCGGGGGCGATCGGGGTGACGTCCACGGTGGTGGTCTCCGCCGTGGTGTAGATGAAGTCGCCGGTGGTAAAGCCATTCCCGTTGGCGGCATTCCCCGCCGCGAAGAAGTAAACCTGGTAGGGGGCCGGCTGGTCGGGGGCAGTCCATTGAAGCTGCCACTGCACCGGGGACACCTGGCCCGTCCGCGTGCCCGTGGAGATGTGCTCCACATAGGTGCGCGAGGCCCATACGCTGGCGCCGGTCACCACCCGGGTGTCCGGGTCCACCACCGCGAAGGTGCCCGTGCCCTGGCCGTTGTCCGCGCGCACGGCCGTGATCTCGAACCCCCACTTGCGGCCGGGAGGGCCGGCCGTACGGTCCGACGACAGCTCCACGGTGAGCGTGTAGACGCCGCCGGGCAGGTAGGGCTTGGGCACGTTGAGGATCCGCACCGCGCCGGTGGCCGCGTTCAGAGGGTTGCCGGAGTGGCACAGCGTGCAGTTGGGCTCGCCGGGCACGCCGGCCACGGACAAGGCGCCGGTATAGGACGCCGGCGGACCACTCGAGAACGCCAGCGCCAGGCCGGCGGTGGTGAGCAGCGCAGCGGGAACGATCAGGGGCAGGCGAGGCCGTCTCATGGCGGTGCGTCTCCCGGGTTCGGACAGCGCGCGGCCGAGCGTGCCCACACTATAGCGCGAGGGGCTCGTGCCACGCGATGTGACCCGGCCACAAAAAAACACCGGCGAGCGGCAGAGTCGGGTCGCCCGCCGGTGCGCTGCTCCGGCCATTGCTAGCCGGAACCGTAGCGGTCGCAAGATCGGACCGCGTCAGCTCATGGTCGGTGTGATTCGGGGGTCACACGCGCGGCACCAACATCAGGATGAACCTGCTGGAGGCAAATCGCAAGCAAATCCGAACCACCGCGCGCCGGCTTGACGCGCGCGCGAGATGGGGGCCTGGCAAGCTCCCCGACACCTGGGTGGGGCCCTTCACCGCAGGTCCGGATGGGCCCCCGCGGTGCGGTCCGGGCGGCCAACCGCCGGACCCCCGGCGGGTCGGTGCTCGCCGCCCGCGGCTTGTCCCCTTGTCATTCAACGACTTGTAAGCCGGCGCCTGCCTGCCCTGGCCGGCTCCTGCCAAGCTGCGGCCACCAGGGGAGTCCGAGCGGGCCTTCGACTCCGCCCGGCACCTGGCCGCGGGGATCGTCTCCCCGCGAGCGGACCGGGGGTCGCCGTTGCACTGGGGATCCGACGACCCCCGTCCCAGGGCGCGCCGGCGGGATGCTCCTTTCGAACTCGAAGTCCGGCGCTCTCCCGGGCGCTCGCGAGGCTATGCGTTACGGGCCGTGGAAGGTCACGCCGCCCAGCACGGCGAACTGGTTGATGTCGCTGGCCGTGTAGCGGCCCTCGAAGAAGTAGTGGGAGGCCGCGCCCGGGAACCGCATCCCGGCCGCCAGGTTCATGCCCAGGTCCGTGCTCGAGCGGTCACGGCGCTCGCGATGCACGAAGTTGAGGCCCAGGCCGCCCCCCACGTAGGGCGTCACGCGCCCTTCGGGGTTGAAGTGGTAGTAGAGATCGAGGCTCGGGCTGACATCCCGCACGCCGTTCACCTTCCAATACATGACGTTGGGCAGCAGATGCACGCGCGTTCCGATTCGCGCGAGCTCCGCGTGCACGCCGAGCGCCGCGGTCCCGTCGAGATTCTCCGAGTCGGCGAATCCGAGCTTGCCTCCGATTCCGGAGTAGCCGAGCGCGCGTGCGGAACGGGGCAGGGCCGCCGCCACCAGCAGGACGGCCGCGAGCGCGTAGATCCATCGCTGCAATGCCTTCGGCTTCATCATGATCCTCCTCTTTCCAGAGCGACCCGCCACCCGGGATTCATGGGCCGCCCGTTCCAGCCCTCGGGACCCGGCGCCGGCTCTCGTGTCACCAAGGGGGCTTCCACGCGCCCGGACGCCCGCCGCCGCTCAGAACTTGAGCGCCAGACCGAGGGAGGTCATCCAGAAGTCCGGATCGAGCTTCTCGGGAACCAGACGGTCCCGCTGGTCGCGCATCATCACGTAGCGGCCGTTCAGGTCCACGGCCGCCGCGGGACCGAGCGGGATTTCCATTCCGCCGCCCAGGTGCACGCCGAACTCCTCCTTGGTCTCGTCCGGGATTCCGGCGCCGCTCGCATAGTCGAACGTGGTGTGGTACCAGCCGACGCCGGCCCCGGCGTAGAGCATGGGCACCGGCGCGAGATAGGCCGAGGCCGTGACGGGCCACATGCGGACCTTCAGGTTACCGTCGTTTCGGGCGTCGCTGCGGTAGGCGAGCCCGACCTCGGTCTTGACCAGCGGAAGCAGGTGGCCGCGGAAGGCGACCCCACCGAGCACCCTGGCATCGTCGCCGCCGTGCACCGACTTGCTCCAGCCGATCGAAGGGATGATCTCGGTCGCGTGGCCGATCGGCGGTCGGACGAGCGCAGCGAGCACGACGATCGCGCCGAGCACCGCCCGACCGGGCTTTCCGGGGAGCACTGTGATCGAGAACATGGTCCACCTCCTGGAACGGCGGCCGTCCCGTTGCGGCCCGACTGGACCTACCCCCGGAGCGGCAAGCGGGGTCCGCCCGCTTCGCATCGCGCCACGCCGCCTAGCGTTGCGACCCGGGGAGTGACCGGACGTGCCGCGCAGCCGGCTTACAGGGAGTCTCAAGCCAGGGTGCGCCCGGCCCGGGGCGTCGCGCCAGGCGATGCCGCCTTACGGCTGCCGGGCCTTCGCCAGGCGCTCCTCGATCAGGGACGCCAGCGTCGCCAGACCCAGGATCGCCACGATGATCCCCAGGGAGAGCCCGATCGAGATGTGGACCAGCTTCTCGGTGCTCATCTTGAGGCCCACGAACACCAGCACGAAGGCCAGCCCCAGCTTGAGGTACTTCAGCTCGTCCATCACTCCGGCCAGCAGGAAGTAGAGGGCCCGCAGCCCCAGGATGGCGAACACGTTCGAGGTGTAGACGATGAAGGGATCGCGGGTCACCGCGAAGATGGCGGGGATCGAGTCCACCGCGAACAGGACGTCCGTCACCTCCACGACCAGCAGCACGAGCAGCAGCGGCGTCGCCAGGGTGCGGCCGGCCTCACGGACCACGAACCGGGCCCCGTGATAGTCGGCCGTCATGGGCACGAAGCGGCGGAAGAAGCGCACCACCGGGTTGCGCTCGGGATGCACGTGGTACTCGTCGGTGGTGATGAGCCGGATCCCGGTGAAGACAAGGAACGCGCCCATCAGGTAGCCCACCCATTCGAAGCGCCGCAGCAGCGCGGCGCCGATCACGATGAAGGCCCCGCGCATGACCAGCGCCGAGAGGATCCCCCAGAACAGCACGCGGTGCTGGTGGGCCTTGTTCACGTGGAAGTAGTTCAGGACCACGATGAAGACGAAGACGTTGTCCACGCTCAGCGAATACTCGATCAGGTAGCCGGCCAGGAACTCGAGCCCGCGCTGGCGCCCCCAGGCGTAGAAGACCCAGGCGTTGAACAGGAGCGCGAGCGCGACCATGGCGGCGACGCGCAGCATGGCCTCGCGCTTCTTCATGGCGTGCGGGCGGCGCTGGAAGACCCCCAGGTCCACCGCGAGGAGCGCGACGACGAAGGCGTTGAAGGCGACCCAGAACCACAGGGGGGCGCCGGGCGGCAGGTGGCCGGTCATGGCCCGCAACTAGTGCCGTGCCGCCCCTGCCGGGCGCAAGCGGAATCGGACGGAGCGGCGGGGGGATGTGCGGGGTGTCGGGGGCCGCGGCGGGAGCCGGCCATCCTCCCGGCCCGAGGATGCAGGTGGCCGGCCGGGGGCCTTCTGATAGGCTGCACGCTCCGGCGGTGACCCATGGGCGTCGTTCGGGAGGAGCCCGGTCACATGCGCGCGCGCAGGTTCGGCCTCGTCGCCTTCCTGCTCCTGGCCGTCCTCTGGCCCGCGGCGTCCAGGGGGCAGGGGGGCAGCCCGCTGCTCGGCCGGCTCGACTGGCTGGCCGGCTGCTGGGCCCTGGAGCGGGGAGGTCGCGTGATCCACGAGCAGTGGATGAGGCCGCTTGCGGGCTCCATGCTGGGCATGGCCCGCACCGTGGCGGGCGGCAGGACCGTGAGCCACGAGTTCCTGCGCATCGAGGAGCGGGACAGCTCGCTCGTCTACGTCGCCCTCCCCTCGGGTCAGCGCATGGCCTCGTTTCCCCACGTCGAGCTCACCGACTCGCTGGTGGTCTTCTCCAACCCGCAGCACGACTTTCCCCAGCGCATCCGCTACCGCCGGCTCGCGGACGGCTCCCTGCTGGCGCAGATCGAAGGCGAGCGGGAGGGCCGCACGCGCGTGGTGGAATACCCGATGCGGCGCGTGCCCTGCGATGGCGGGCGCTAGGCGCGGACGGTCGCGCCCGCGCCGCGCCGTTCCCGCGGGACCGCGCCGGGTCAAGCTCTTCGTCGGGATCAGCCTCGACGGCTTCATCGCCGGCCCCAACGAGGAGGTGGACTGGCTGTTCACCGATCGGGACTACGGGCTCGCGGCGTTCTGGAAGACCGTTGACGCCGTCCTCATCGGCCGCAGGACCTACGACTTCATGGTGCGGCAGGGCGAGCGGTCCTACCCGGGGATGCGGAACTACGTCTTTTCGCGCACGCCGCGCCGAAGCGGGCAGCGCGGGGTCGAGTTCGTGGCCGGTGACCCGGCCGAGTTCGTGCGCGAGCTGCGCGGGTCGGCCGGGAAGGACATCTGGCTGTGCGGAGGGGCCCGGCTCTTCGCGCACCTGCTGCGCCACGATCGGGTGGACGACATCCTGCTCGCGGTGCATCCCCTGGTCCTGGGAGGGGGGATCGCCCTGTTCCCGCCGGATGGACCGAGGACCCCGCTGGAGCTCGTGCGCTCGACCCCCTACGAGACAGGGCTGGTGGTCCTGGAATACCAGGTGCGCCGCGGGGCGTGAGCGGCGGCCGTGCGGCCAGGCCCCTCGGCCGGGCCCCCCGCCGCGCCGAACCGGGCCCTGCAAAATCCTTGACACCTCCGCCCCCCGGCTGGAGCATGCAGGCGATCCCCAACTCGGCCGGGCAAGACCTCTCCGCCGGCCGGCCGCCCACGTGCGGCCGCCTGCAGGGGGCGGCAACGCGGCAGCCCTGGGTCCGCGTGGCCGCAGCATGGCAGGTGAGACCATGAAGTCCTTCGCGCTTTCCCTGTTCTTGGGGCTCGCCCTCGCGGTTGCGGCCCCCGGCGCGCCCAGCGCCACCCCATGTCCTCCCGGTCTCTCCGCTCCCGTCGGCTGGGACCTCTTCCCCATGCCGCCGTGCGAGGGGAGGGAGACGCGGCTCCTCTTCCACTCCTGCCAGGAGTGCACCGACATCTTGAGCGCCGAGCTGCTGTCCTCGGGGGGCGTCCGGGTGCAGACGCGCGGGCCCGAGGTGTGCCCGCGCCTGGCCTGCACGCCGGACACCGCCGTGGTCTCGCTGGGCCTGCTCGCGGCCGGCTACCACAGCCTGGTGATCGAGGTGGTGGGCGAGATCGTCTTCCCCGACAGCAGCGTGTGCACGGTGGTCCGCCACGACACGCTGACCTTCTTCGTCTCCCCGGACTGCATTCCGCTTCCGGGCCCGCTGCCCTACGTGGACGCGATCTGCATCGGGGCGCCCGACCGCTGCGATCCCGCGACGCGCGTGGCCTGCCCGGATGCGCCCATCCCGGTGTTCTTCGCCGGGCACTTCCCCAGCGACTGCTTCACCCTCGAGCGCGTCGAGCTGGTGCTGTCGCGCAGCGTGCTGGGGCCCTTCATCCGCATCGTGGTGGATGACAACGCGTGCCTGGGCCGCCCCTGCATCGAGGTGCCGGTGCCGTGGTCGGCGCAGGTGAACCTGCCGCCCGCCCTGCCCGGCGCGCACCAGGTTCCGGTTGTGCTCGAGCAGGTGAGCTGCGCGGACTCGGACACCACGCCGCCGCACCATCGCTGGACCCAGCTCGTGCCCTACACCGTCGCCGAGCGCTGCTCGATCCCCGTCTTCCACTGCTTGCTCTGGGACTGGGCGCATCCCTTCGGCCCGGGGAGCCGCTGCGATGCGTTCCTGACGCCGGAGCACCCGGCGCGCGCCACGCTCGAGATCCGCTCCAGCGCCCCGCTCGCCGGTCTCCAGGGCAAGCTGCGGCTCCAGCCGCCCGCGCTGCGCATCGTCGCCCTGGCCCCGGTGGGCCCGGCCGAGGGCATGCACCTCGACTGGAACCCGACTCCGGACGGCGCGGACTTCGTGATGTTCGCGGAGAGCGGCGCGCCCATCCCGGCCACCCTGCGGGACAGCGTGCGCCATGACGTGCCGGTGCTGGAGGTGTCGGTGGCGCCGGGAGTCTACGCGGCGCGAGGACCCAGCGGCCCGGAGGTTCCGCCCGTCACGCTGCTCTTCGCCCAGGAGCTGCTGGGCTCCGATTCCCTGGGCGGCGCCGTGCCCCCCTGCCCGACCCTCCTGCCGCTCATGCCGGCGGCCCGCATCTGCACCAGCCGGGCCTGCGACTTCAACCATGACGGCGTGGCGGACGTGCGCGACCTGGTGATCATGGTGCACTGCGTGCTCCAGACCGGCTTCTGCCCCGACACCCTGGACCAGCGCTTCGACTGCAACGGCGACGGGACGAACTCGCTCGACGACGTGCTGTGCTGCGCCCGGGTCATCCTGCACGGCGGCATGCCGGACAGCGGCCAGGTCCACCCCGAGCCGGGCGTGAGCCTGCGCTTCGGGACGCCGGTGCGGACCGCGACCGGCTACGAGGTGCCGGCCTCGCTCCTGGGCGCGGACCGCCTGGGCGCGGCACGGCTGGCGCTGCGCTACCCCTCCGACCGCTTCGAGCTGGAGGACGTGCGCTTCGGCGGCGACGCGGCGGCCTGGCTGCAGCTCTTCGAGCCCGGCGACGGCGAGGTGCTGGTCGGCCTGATCGGGATCGGGACGGGCGGCGGCGCCGAGCTGCCCTTCACGCTGCGGCTGCGGCTCAAGTCGGGCCAGGAGCCGGGAGGCCAGGTGACGGTGACCTCCGGCGACTTCTCCGCGCCCGACGGCGCGGGGCTGCGGGTGGACCTCGGCCAGCCCGAGGCCTGGATCGGCGAGACGCCGCGGGTGGCGCTCTCCGCCGCCCAGCCCAACCCGTTCTCGGGCGAGACCCGGTTCAGCGTGACCCTGCCGCGCGCGGCCGAGGTGGAGCTGGCCGTGCACGACCTGGGCGGGCGCCGGGTGGCCGCGCTGTTCCGCGGCCGGCTCCCGGGGGGCTCGCGCGAGTTCGCCTGGAACGGCCGCGCCGATGGCGGCGAGGCGGCGCCCAACGGCGTCTACTTCCTGCGGCTCGCCGCCGGAGGCCAGGTGGTGTCGAAGAAGCTGGCGTTGCTGCGCGGCGACTGACCCAGACGGGCGTCGCCGGATCGGCGGGGCGGGCGGGCGCTCGCCCCGCTGACTTTGCGTGGTCGGCGGGGATCCGCGCGGGGCGCGGGCGGTCCGGCCCTTCGCGCGACCCACCCTGGAATCCGCTCACGGCCACGGGCGGCCACGTGAGATGCTGCCCGCGCACCCAAGGTGTCCAGCCCTTCGAGCTCCGGACGCTGCACTCGGCCTCGGAAGGGACGTGGTTCTCCATGAGCGCGGGGTGGCCAGATGCCAGGACACGTCACCGACCAGCCGGGCGAGGGCAGCGCCCGCGACCCCTCCGGCGCGCCGGACGTCGCCGTCGCCCGCCCGCGCCGCTCTGCCCTGGGGGCGGCGCTCGATGCCCTCGAGCGCATCGGCAACGCCCTGCCCAACCCCGCCACGCTGTTCCTGCTCATGGCGCTGCTGGTGGTGATCGCCTCGGCCGTCGCCGCGCGCCTGGGCGTATCGGTCATCCACCCCAAGGACGGCTCCACCATCACCGCCGTGGACCTGCTGGCCCGCGACGGCATCCGGCGCATGTTCACCGACGCGGTCAAGAACTTCGTCGGCTTCGCCCCGCTCGGTACCGTGCTCGTGGCCATGATCGGGATCGGCGTGGCCGAGGCCACCGGGCTCATCGCGGTCCTGATGCGCGCCTTCGTCATGGCGGTGCCGCGGGGGCTCCTCACCGCCGCCGTGGTGTTCGCCGGGGTGATGGCCAACCAGGCCGCCGACGCCGGGATCATCCTGCTGCCGCCGCTCGGGGCGCTGCTGTTCGCCGCCGCCGGCCGCCACCCGCTCGCCGGCATCGCGGCCGCCTTCGCGGGCGTCTCGGGCGGCTTCAGCGCGAACCTGCTGCCCAGCACGCTCGACGTGCTGCTCGCCGGCTTCACCCAGGAGGCGGTGGACGCCTCGAAGCTGCTCCCCGGCTACCGGGTGCAGATGCTGGGAAACCTGTGGTTCATGATGGCGGCGACGCCGCTCCTCACCGTGCTCGGGACCTGGATCACGCACCGGCTGGTGGAGCCCCGGCTCGGCCCCTGGGGGCAGCCGGGAGCCGGGCGCCTGGATTCGCTCACGCCCGCCGAGCGGCGCGGGCTGCGCGCCGCCGGGATCGCGACGCTGCTCACGACGCTGGGCTTCAGCGCGCTGGTCATGCCCGGGTTCGGCCCGCTGCGCGCCGAGGGGGCCACGCTGCTCGACCGGCTCAAGCCGTTCTTCGACAGCCTGGTGACGCTCATCCTGCTGGCCTTCTTCGTGCCGGGCCTGGCGTTCGGGCTGGCCACCGGGAAGATCCGCAACGACCACGACGTCATGCGCATGACCAGCGACACCGTGGCCAGCATGGCCGGCTACATCGTGCTGGCCTTCTGCGCCGCCCAGTTCGTGAGCTACTTCGCCTGGTCCAACCTGGGCAGGCGGCGATCGGCGGCGCGGGGTTCCTCAAAGGGTTGGGGCTCTCCGGGGGGGCCTTGCTGGCGGGGCTCGTGCTCTTCACCGCCACGCTCAACCTGCTCGTCACCTCGGCCTCGGCCAAGTGGGCCATCGTGGCCCCGGTGTTCGTGCCCATGTTCGCGCTGCTGGGCTTCACGCCGGAGGGGACGCAGGCGGTGTTCCGCGTGGGGGATTCCTCCACCAACATCATCACCCCGCTCATGCCCTACATGCCGTTCGTGCTGGCGGCGGCCCAGCGCTACGACCCCAAGGCCGGCACCGGGACCCTGATCACCCTGATGCTGCCCTACTCGGTGGTCTTCATCGCGTCGTGGACCGCGCTGCTCCTGGCCTTCTACCTGCTGGGCTGGGACATCGGACCCGGGGTGGGCATGAGGATCGGGTAGCGGTCGCGCCGCCCTCCCGTCAGGGCAGGAAGTAGAACGCGATCCCCAGCACCAGGTAGACGGCCAGCAGCAAGGCGCCCTCGAGCCAGTTGGACTCCCCGTCCTGGGCCACCAGGTTGACCACCGCCACCGCGATCACCACGGAGAGCACCTCGAAGGTGGTGAAGCGCAGGTCCATGGGCCCGCCCGGCATGAGGTAGGAGGCGAACAGCAGCACCGGGGCCACGAACAGCGCGATCTGGATGCTGGAGCCGATGGCGATGTTGAGCGCCAGGTCCATCTTGTCCTTGATGGCCACCAGCACCGCGGTGGAGTGCTCGGCGGCATTGCCGATCACCGCCACCACGATCACCCCCACGAAGACCTCGGTGAGCCCGAGCGCGGCCGCCGCCTCGTGCACCGCCCCCACCAGCAGCTCGCTCATCCAGGCCACCAGCGCGGTGGCGGCGAGCAGGGTGAGCACGGGGCGCAGCCAGGGCGCTCTCTCTCGCCCCTCGTGGCCCGCCCCGGGATCGGTCGTCGCGTGCGGCTGCCCCGCGTAGAGGTGGCGGTGCGTGCGCAGGCTGAAGACCAGGCTCAGCAGGTAGGCCGCGAAGAGGACCACGGCGATCTCCAGCGAGAGCCCGCGCTCGAGCGCGGCCTCGCGCTCGGCCGCCACCGCCCCGCCCCGCGCCTGCGGCGCGGCCACGGCGTGGAACATGGCGGGCACCAGCAATCCCACGGCTGCGAGCGCCAGGAGCGTGGAACCCGCGGCGGCGGCGGCGCGGTCGAAGCTCTGCCGCTCGCGCCCGATCCCGCCCGCCAGGATGGCGAGCCCCAGCACCAGCAGCACGTTCCCGATGATCGAGCCGGTGAGGCTGGCCTTCACCACGTCGTGCAGCCCGGCGCGCAGCGCCACCAGGGCGATGATCAGCTCGGCGGCGTTGCCGAAGGTGGCGTTCAGCAGGCCGCCGACCCCCGCCCCCAGGCGGCCGGCCAGCCGCTCGGTGGAGTCGCCCATGAGCCCGGCGAGCGGCACGATGGCGAGCGCCGCGCACGTGAACACGGCCGCGCCGCCCCAGCGCAGCCATTCGGCCAGGGCGGCGAGCGGGACGAACACCAGCAGGAGCAGGAGGAGCCGCTCGGGGGAGAGGAGGGGCGGGCTGCCCCGGGCACTCCGGGCCCGCGGCGGAGGGTTCATCGGGACAGGCGAAACACGCACTCGCCCGCCTCGTAGGAGATGGTCAGGTTCCAGCCCGCGCTCCGGGCGCGGTCCTGCCACACCCCCTCGAAGAGGCGGCGGTAGTCCTCGAGCGGGATCTGCTGCTTGAGATGGGCGGACTGCTCGAAGAGCGCCGGGAAGCGGGGGGTGAAGCGCACCCGCGCCTCGCGCTCGGCGAGCGATTCCAGGACCACCGGCTCGCCCCGCAGGTTCGCCAGGTCCCAGCACAGGTAGAGGACGAAGGCGCGCTCCGGCGGGACGAAGGGGATCCACGCCTGCGCCTGGAGAGCGTAGCCCTGGCCATCCTTGAACCAGTCGAGCGCGAACCGCTCGCCCTTCTCGCGGGCGAGATGCGCGAAGAGCCTCGCATCCTTCGAGGTCTGCAGCTCGTCGCGGATCCAGGCCTTGCGGTCCTCCGCGAGGTCGGGGAAGCGGGAGACCGGAGGCTCGCCGATCCGGTCGAGCCGGAGGAAGATGCTCTGGAGGTGGACGAAGTACCACCGCCCGCGGTCCACGGTGAGGGTGAAGCAGAAGGGGACGGTCACCGTCGAGTCGCCCTGCGGGAAGGCCAGCGGCGCGACGTAATGAACCCGGTCTCCGACGTGGAACACCTCGGGCTCGGCGCGGCTCTCCTCCCACTTGACCTGCCTGCGCATCTCGCGCAGGAAGCCCATCAGCGGCTCGCGCAGCTCCGGGCGGAGCGGGCGATAGCGGGCGGAGTCCTCCATGGCCCCGGATCGGAGCGCCTCGCGGAACTGCCGCCAGGTGGCGAGGTCGTCGGGTCGCTCCGCCGCCGAAGCCGGAGAGGCGATGACCAGGGCGGCCAGGACGGCCCGCGCGATGTTCCTCAACGCGCCCCCTCCCGAATCCGGCTCATCCGGGGTCCGGCTCCTGGCGCTGCGCGCGTGCTTCCGCCTCCGCCAGCCAGCCGCGGCGGAGCTCCTCCGGAGGCACGCCCGACAGGTAGGGCTTGATGTCCACGATCGGCGTCCCGTCGAGCATGTCGACGCCGCGCACCCGAAGCCTCGTCCCCTCCCGGCGCAGGAGCTCGACCACGGTGAGCCCGATGGGGTTGGGCCGGCGCGGCGAGCGAGTGGCGAAGACGCCGTGCGGGCGGTCGTCCACGGGCGGGTGGGCGAGGAGGTCGCAGCCCACGGCGCGGTCGAAGATCCACAGCACGAAGAGGTGGGAGAAGCCCTCGATGTCGGTGAGGCCGACCTCCAGGTCCGGGAGCAGCTCCAGCACGCCCTCCGCGTGGTGCTCGGCCCCGGGGCCCTTGGGGATCTGGCTCGTGTCCGTGTAGGGGCTGCGGACGGTGCCAATCGGGCGGATGGGGAACGCGTGCGATGCCACGCGACGATCCTCCCAGCCCTGGCGTCCGCCTGCAAGGCGGCCGCGGCCCCCGGGAATGATCGTGGACGTGCGTGTCCGCCTGGGCATACGCTCGTGCGCACGGCCGGACGGATCGTGGCCCGCGACGGGGCGCTTCCGCGTTTGGGTGATCGGGATGTCCGCGTGGTCGGGCTGCGCGTCTTGGCCGGGCCCACCGCGGAGGAGGGGTGGACGTGCGCGAGGAGGACCCGAGAACCGTGAAGCGCGACGGGAGGAAGGCACGAGCCCTCCGGCCGGGAGCCCCGGAGGGCCCGCCCTCGCCGTGAGCGAAGCCGAGGCCCGCACGCCCCCGGACTCGCTCGACCCGCCCACCTGGCGGCGGCTGGCGGCGATCCTCGATCGGGCCCTGGAGCTTCCCGCGGGCGAGGTGCCGGCCTACCTCGACCGCGCCTGCGCGGGGGACGCGGTCCTGCGCGCGCGGCTCGAGGAGCTGCTGCGCGCCGACCGCGGGGCCGGCGAGTTCCTGGGGGAGGGCCAGGCCCAGCAGGCGCTGGCCCTGGCGGTCGAGGAGGACGACTCCGCCCCGTTGGCCGCCGGGCAGCGCGTGGGCCCCTGGCGCGTGGTGCGCGAGATCGGCCGCGGCGGCATGGGAGCCGTGTTCCTGGCCGAGCGCACCGAGGGAGGCTTCCAGCAGCGCGCGGCGCTCAAGCGGGTCAAGCGGGGTCTCGACACCGACGAGATCCTGGGCCGCTTCCGGCGCGAGCGGCAGATCCTGGCCCGCCTCGAGCACCCCCACATCGCCCGCCTGCTGGACGGCGGGGTCTCCGAGGACGGCCTTCCCTACTTCGCGATGGAGTACGTGGAGGGCGCCCCGCTCACCCGGTGGTGCGACGAGCGGCGGCTGGGCCTGGAGGGGCGGCTGCGCCTGTTCGCGCAGGTGGGCGAGGCCGTGCAGTACGCGCACCGCAGCCTGGTGGTCCACCGGGACCTCAAGCCTTCCAACATCCTGGTCGGGCCGGACGGCGTGCCCAAGCTGCTGGACTTCGGCATCGCCCGCGTGCTGGGCGGCGAGGGGGAAGACGCCGCCGCCACCCTCACCCGCCCCGAGCGGCGGCGGCTCACCCCCCAGTACGCGGCCCCCGAGCAGATCCGCGGCGAGCCCCCCACCACCGCCACCGACGTCTACGGCCTGGGCCTGATCCTCTACGAGCTGCTGTGCGGGCGGCGGCCCTACGGCGGCCCGGGGCGCTCGCGGGACGAGCTGGAGCGCGACGTGCTGGAAACGGATCCCTTGCCTCCGTCGCGGGCCGTGGAGCGGGGGGTGGTGGGCGAGAGCGGCGCGACCCCGGAGCAGATCGCCGCCTCCCGCCGGAGCACGCCGGCGCGGCTCGAGCGCGCGCTCACGGGTGACCTGGACACCATCGTCCTCACCGCGTTGGCCAAGGAGCCGCGGCGCCGCTACCCCAGCGCCGAGGCGCTGCTCGAGGACCTGGGCCGCCTGCGCAGCAACCTTCCGCTGCGCGCGCGCCCGGCCGGTGCCGGCTATCGGCTGCGCAAGCTGCTCGCGCGCCACCGCGTGGCGTTCGGGGTGGGCGCGCTGGTCGCGGTCATGCTGGTGGGATACGCCGCCACCATGGCCGTGCTGCTCGAG
>JBBIHL010000021.1:0-14444 GCA_037447075.1 Candidatus Eiseniibacteriota bacterium
CCCTCCCGCCGCCCACGGCGCTCGCCGTCACCCTGCCGCCCGGCTTCACCGACCAGGTCCTGCCCTTCACCTTCGACGTCCCCACCTGCCTGGCCTTCCTGCCCGACGGCCGGCTCCTGGTGGCCGAGAAGGGCGGCATCGTCTACGTCGTCAAGGACAGCGTGCGCCACGCCCTGTGGGTGCGCGAGGAGGAGGTGCTCAACGCCGACGACCGCGGCCTGGTCTCCATCGCCGTGGACCCCGGCTTCGCCCGGAACCGCTTCGTCTACTTCCTCTACTCGGTGGATCCCGACTCCAACGGGATCGAGCTCGACAACTACGACGACACCTTCGGGCGGCTGGCCCGCTACCAGGTCAGCGCCACCGACTCCAACGTCGTGGACGAGTCCACCCGCACCATCCTGATCGGCGACACCTGGGGGAACGGCTTCCCCTCCCCCGCCGGCTCGCACCCGGTGGCGGGCCTGGAGTGGGGACGCGACGGCAGCCTGCTGGTGGGCTGCGGGGACGGCGCGCACTTCGAGTTCATGGACGCCGGCGGCGCCGACCCCGGCGCCTTCGGCCCGGGCCGCACCGACCCGACGGAGGACATCGGCTCGTTCCGCGCCCAGTACCTGGAGAGCCTGTGCGGCAAGATCCTGCGGGTGGATCCGGCCACCGGCCACGGCTACCCGAGCAACCCCTACTTCGACGGGGATCCCGCCTCCCACCGCTCCCGGGTGTGGGCCTACGGGTTGAGGAATCCGTTCCGCTTCAGCCGGAAGCCCGCGACCGGGGCGCCGGATCCGGCGCTGGGCGACCCCGGCACGCTCTACGTCGGCGAGGTGGGGTGGATGACCTGGGAGGAGCTGTGCGTGGCGGACCGCCCCGGGATGAACTTCGGCTGGCCCTGCTTCGAGGGCGTGGGACCGCAGCCCGACTATCAGGCGGCCGCCCCCGCGCATCACGGCTGCGGCAGCCTGGCCACGCCCTCGAACCCCGAGCCACCCGCGCCGCCGGTGGTGGCGCTGCATCACCTGGACCCGGCCGCGAGCCTCCCGGCGGGCAACCGGGGCGGCGTGATGGTGGGCGGCTGCTTCTACACCGGTGCCGGCTTCCCGGCCGCCTACGTCGGTCGCTACTTCTTCGGCGACTACCTGCGGGACTGGATCAAGGTGCTGGTGACGGACGCCGGCGACCGCCTGGTCGAGGTGCAGGACTTCGCCACCGGCGCCGACGGCCCGGTGAGCCTCGCCGTGGACCCGGTGAGCGGCGACCTGCTCGTCGCGGCCATCTATACGGGGAAGGTCCACCGCATCCGCTACACCGGCGTGGTGGGCGCGGGCATCGAGCCTGCGGCGCGCGTCCGCCTGTCGGCGGCGCGACCCAACCCGAGCCGCGGCGCCGTGGCGTTCACGCTGGAGCTGCCGGAGCGGGCACGGGTGGAGTTCGCGATCCACGACGTGGCGGGACGCGAGGTGTGGCGGGCGGCCGAGCGCGACGGCTACCCAGGGAGCACGTCGCTCATCTGGCCGGGTGCGACCGCTCACGGCACGATGGCCGCGCCCGGAATCTACATCGCGCGCGTCGCCGCGGGCGGGCAGGTCCACGCGCGGCGCTTCGCCCTGGTGCAGTAGGCCGGCGCGGTCAGCGGTAGGCGGTCTTGACCGCCCCCCAGCTGGTCACCAAGACCGGCGTAGGGAAGGAGAACGACCGAAGCTGGTACAGGTCGTCCGCCCGGAACTGCACGTCGCCCACGTCCTCGCTCCACCAATCCACCGCCTGCGATGCCGCTGGCCCGGCGGAGGCCCGACCCGACAGCCCATGCAGGCCACCCGTCATGACGGACCAGGCCGGTGGAAGGAACTGTCCGACACCGAACGCGTCGAAGCTCCCGGCAGGAAGCTCGAGGGGGCCGGCTTCATAGACTTCGAAGCCGATCGTCAGCTCGCCGATGACCTCCCCACTGTCGACGGCAATGAGCCTCGATGTCTGGCTCCATCGCTTTCCCACGGCGAGGGGGGCGTCCACCAGTCGCAGCGGAGGATCGTAGTACCAGCCGAAGCCCTCCAGCTCCCGGTTGAAGCCCCACAGCAGCACGTCGCCGTCCGCCTCGGTCGTCCAGAAGTTCGAGAGTCCCGAGTTGGAACCGCCCTCGCCGTAGCGCACCTGGTAGACCGTTCTGCCGGCGCGCTCGAACGTGCCCGAGATCGTGGTTCGCTCGGTGCCGCCGCGGGCGCCCACGTAGTCCCACTGGTTTCCGACTTCGAGCGGCAGATAGGTCCCGGCCCTCGCAGGTAGGGCAACACCCAAGAGAAGGAGGGCCGCAGTCGCGACGCGCCGCATGGCAGCCTCTCGGTAGGTTCATCCGCCAGCAAGAACCCGCGACAGACCCTACCACTCGGCAGAGAGGGATCAGGCGGGCATCCCGGGCCGGGAGTCGAACGCCCGCCAAGGTCCCCGCGTCTCGCGCCCGTCGCCTGTGGCGCGCCGCCCTACGCGCGCTGCCACACCCTCCCGTCGCCGTAGGAGCGGAACAGCTCCCCCCAGCCGGTCCGCATGATGTCGCGCACCCGCGGGCGGCCGTTCACCTGGTACCAGTAGGCGTCGTGGTAGAGGCGGGAGGCGGCGTAGCTCCATGGGACCAGGGGGGTGCGCAGCAGGAAGTGCTCGAGCGGCTTGAGCGGTCCCCAGTAGATGAGCTTCTGGCCCCACGAGGCGAAGGTGTTCTCGTCGAGGCTGCCGCGGAAGCCGAAGTTCACGCCCTTGACGTCGTCGCCCACCACCTCGATCTCGCTGGGGTTCCCCACGCCCAGCCCGTGCTCGTGGGCCAGGCGGATGAACTTGAGGTCGGTCATGGGGTCGAAGCCCATGAGCTTGGCGGCGATCGAGTCGATCGCCACGCAATCGGCGGACGCCAGGATGTAGTTCTTGACGCGAGGCCGCATGGCCCGCGGCCCGGGGCCCTCGCCCGCGATGGTGCCGTCCATCACCGCGAAGATGCCCGGATGGATCTCCTTCTGGATGCGCAGCAGGTCCACCAGCGTCTCGTGGATCACCGCGTGGGTCCAGTGGCGGTTCAGGTTGAGCAGGCCGCCGAACGCGTTCTTCATGGCCCCGGTGGTGCCCGTGAACACGTGGGTCTTCACCGTGGGCAGATGGATCACGTTGCGCCCGATCAGGAGCTCGGGCACCCAGATGCCGTGCTTCTCGAACACCTTGTCGAGCACGAGCAGCCTCGACTGGGGCTGGTAGCGCACCCACTTGGTGGGCTTCTCGCTCAGGTACTGGATGGGCACCTGGTAGCGGTCGAGCACCGGCTGCAGGTGGTTGTTGCGGGCGCCCTGGCGGCAGCTCACCACCACCGTGTCGTTCTGCGCCGCGATCAGGTCGCGCGAGACGTTGTAGCCGTCCGCGCGCATCCTCTCGATCACGCCGTGCATCTGCCAGGGGGTGGTCGAGCAGGCCGGCATGTAGTAGTGCCAGGAGATGTTGATGCGCAGGCAGGTCTGCCGGTCGAACGGCAGAGCGTCGCGGTAGCCCGCCAGCTCCATCAGGCGGCCGTAATCCTGGACGACGGTCTCGGGCGAGGTGCGCAGGACGGCGACTTTGGACATAGATGCCTCGGGTTCGGGTACGGCTCTTGGGGCTTGCGGCGGGGCCACGAGCGGGCCGATATTCTAGCAGATTCCATCGAAGCCGCCATCGCCCGCCACGGTATCGGCCGCTTCGCGGGCGCTCTGGAGTGGCCCCCTGACGGGAGGTTCCCATGAAGTGGATCACGCGCGAGCGCCCCAAGGTGGACCGCGTCGCATGCCCCTGGCTCATCAAGAACTTCGTGGACCGGGAGGCGGAGTTCCTGTTCGCCCCGGGGGAACAGGTGATGGATCGGGCCGTGCGGGAAGGCGCCGTCCCCTACGACGTGCCCAACGCGGAGCTGGGCCATCACGGCCCCTACTGCAGCTTCGACGCCATCCTCACCCGCTACGCGCTCGGCGACCCCGCGCTCCACCTGCTGGCGCGCATCGTGCGAGGCGCCGACACCGACGACGTGGACCTCACCCCCGAGTCGCGGGGGCTCCGCGCGATCGCGCAGGGTTTCAGCCTCGCCTACGCCGACGATCACGAGCAGCTGCGCGCCGAGTTCCCCGTCTACGACGCGCTCTACGCGTGGTGCCGATCCCGGGTGGGCGCGGCGCAGGAGACGCAGCGGGCGTGAGGGGCCATCATGGCGATCTTGAAGCCCTTGCCCTCGCGGCCCAGCACGTTCTCGGCCGGCACCTCGAGGTTCTGGAGCGAGAGCTGCACCGTGTCCGAGCCGCGCAGGCCCATCTTGTCCTCGTGCTTGCAGGCGCCCCTGCCTGTCGTCACATGGTCGCCGGCGTCGCGGCAGCGACGCCTGGGGTGCCGGCCCGCGAGCTCTGTTAGGTTGTCCGCCAGGCCCAACCACGCTCCCTACAACCCCAGCGGCTCGACCTTGACCTCGCCTCTCTCCCGGCCGGCCGTGTCCGCATAGGAGTGGCACGAACACCCGCCGCTCCGTCACGCAGCCAGCGAATGATGCGCACGTTATCGTAGCCCGCGTATAGGATGAGGACGAGCCCGACGGCGGCCAGAAGCCTGGCGAGAAAGACCAATCAGGGTCGGCCTCTCTGCGCCTTCACCGTCTCGACCCTCGCGGAGTAGGCGCCGACCTTGCTCCCCTTGGCGGGGATCATCCGCACGACGCACATAACCTGGTCACCCGCGGAGGCCTCGACGCCCTCCGCGTCGGCCGTGCCGCCTCCGTTCCATTGCCCGGATACCGATATCAGAATGCCGCCCGGCTTGGTGGCGCGCATCGTGAGCACGTACCGTCCGGCGACGGGCCCGAGGATACGGAAGCGCGCGTAATCCAGGGTGTCGGGGATGCCGAACTGCTCCGGCATGTCCGCGCGCGAGCACCCCGCAAAGGTGCTTTCGGCGCCGGTCTCCGTGATGAGATTCACTCGGCGCTTGGGATCGGTGAGCACCAGATGGTCGAAGGAGCCGGTCACCTCGATCCGCAGCAATTGGTCGGCCGACGGTTCCTGGGCTCGAGAAGGGACACCCTGCGCATAGCACGACGTGAGGACAAGGGCGGCGAGCGACGTGGATCGCACTAGGTGTGATGTCATCTGGTGCCTCCTCCCGAGGCAAGGCGCACGCAGCGCACCACGCGACTCTGGCCTGCGACCTGCCCCCGCACGAAGTAGAGTCCCGCACCCAGCACCGCACCCTCGTCGTCGCGGCCATCCCAGGTCGTGACATGGGACCCGGCCGGGATGGCCCCGTCCACGAGCTTGCGCACCCGGCGGCCGGAAACGTCGAATATTTCGACTCGCACGGCGCCACCGAGCGGAGTGTCGAAGAGTATCCGCGAGAGCGAGGTAGTGGGTGAGGGTACGACTCGAAGCCGGAGACTCGACGGCACAGCGCCCTCGCGCACGCCGACCGTCGCGGTGAGCTGCAGGCTCACCGGCCTCACCGACCCGGGACTCACGCTCAGGTTGAAGTAACCCCTACCGCCATCGGCCAGCACGGCCCTGGCGGCGTCGTGTCCCGCGTAGGCGCCGTCAACGTCATGGCTCCCGGTCAGGGAAACCGGCCCGTCTGCCGACGCCAGGACCGTCAGGGAATACTGCGCGGGCCCGCTTGTGGGCAACACGATCAGATCGGCCGGGACGTCATCGCTTGCGGGATCGGCCGCGTTGCCCGGGTGGGCTGAGCGTACCGCGACGGCCCCGGGGATGTTCGTCAGGTAGTCGTCGGTCGCCGGATCGTAGGTGAGCGACTGACCCCCTGGGCCGGTGAGCGCCAGGCTCGCGTCCCCGGTCAGCCACAGCGTGAGCTGGGATGAGCTCGACTGCGTGGGCGTGAACGGCTCCTTGGCAGCAAGCTCGGGCTGAGAACCTGGCACCCTGCGAACTACCCAGGCGCCGCCGAATCGGTTCCCGTACGTCGCCCACAGCGTCGTCGGACCGGACGGGTCGGCGGGGTTCACGATGTCGTAGGTGCCACGTGCTTCGGCGCTCCCTGCGAACGCAGGCCTCCACCCGGTTGCCAGCACCCAGTGGGGCGCGTCGCGGGTGCCCACGAACAGGAGCGATGGGAGCGAATCGGCCAGGGCCTGCTCGACGGCCGACGCCGGGTTCTGCGTGCTTCTGGACTCGCTGGCGGTGAGCTCCGTCGGGCCTCCCGCGGTCAGCTTCTTGATGACCCGCCCGATGTCCACACCCCGATACACGTATCCTCTTTGCCCTGGAGCGATGGGCAGGGACATGTCGGGATGAGTCAGGATCACGGCGTGGGCGGAGTCGAGCACGGTAAGCGTCGCCAGCGCCCCGGCATAGTTGCTGTCGCCCCGATCGATCACGAAGTCGGACCATGCCCCAACACCCACGCGGGGTCTTCCAACCGGAGGCAGGATCGCGACGGTGTCGCCCGGAGCCTGGCCGCCGACGGCACCGTGGCACCGTCACGCCCTACGATTCCGAACTCCGGCCATGCTGCCAACCCGAAGAGACCGCTGGTGCCGTAGTACTGCGTGCACGATCCCTGGAGCGACCGGGTGACCGGCAGGCCCAGGAACTCGACGGACGCGAGCAGCTTGCTTCGTTTGTCGGCGGGCAGTTGAATCTCCTGAAGATCGTAGTGATACGTTGGGTCGGCAAGGATCTCGGCAACCAGGGGGTCGGTAGGCTTCAGATCGTAGTACAGGTGCACCCCCGAGCAGCTCGTCTGGCCCGTTGTCCAGTTGCGGACGTGCGTCCCAACGGCGAGGAGGGCGACGCTGGAGTCGTCGTCAATGTACGTCGCCTTGACTCGAAGCAGCGGCTTCCCCCCCGTCCGCGAACTGGCCCACGGGATCCTTGTACGTGCGTCCGCCCGTGACCAGGGTCGCGAGCGACGTGACGTGCTGGGGAGGATCCAGATGGAATCGAACCCATGGCAGCGTGGAGTCCGGGTGCGGGACGCCGAACCCCAGGCCCCGGTACGGTTGGCTCCGAATGAGTGCGACCGTGTCACCCGGACTGCGGATCACAAGCAAGTTCGGATTGTCGAGCCACTCCGGCCACTCCGAGTGCGAGGCGAGGGTATCCAGCTGCCGGTTTGCCTCCCGGGTCGCGGCACGCAGGGGTATCTGCGTGAACGCGAAGGCATCGTTGCTCGGCACGTTCGGGTTGGGCAAGGCGAGGGTGGACGAGCCGCTCGTTGACGTGAGTCCCCCTCGCAATGCAGTCTCCGCTCCTGTCGTGTGCTCAACGACGAGATCCATCGGCTTGCCGCCGAGAAAGGGCGAACGCACTCGGGCGAGGAGCTGGGTCGAATCCACCACGACAACGTCGTCGGCTTCGACTCGCTGGCCATCCCGCTGGAGGAACGCTCGGCTCCCGGCTTCGAAGCCGCGACCCGTAATGGTGAGGTCCGCCGCCTGCCGGGCGGGAAGCTCCGTGGGGGAGACGTGCTCGACCGCGAGCCTCGTTATCTGCGGAACGATCCTGGCGCCTCCGACGATGGCGAGCGTATCGTTGCGTCATCCGTGACCATGACGCTCGCCGCACGGAACTCGGTGCTGGTCGAGTCGCCGCAGGTGGCCGCACTGACGCGGTATTCCACGCAGTTCTTGCCCTCGTCTCCCGCTGCAAACCCGATGGTCCACGTGTAGGTCGTGTCGCCGCCAAAGTCGCTCCCCGGAGGCGCGTCGAACGCCCACCCTCGCAAGCTGTCGGCAGGCGGGGGCGGATCCGGCGCACTCGCCGAAACCAACGCGTAGCACGGCGGCGCGTCCGCGGTATGCGTGGTCCAGATCATCCGCACCGCGAGCGCCCGCACGTCGGAGGTGCCGCTCAGGTGAAGGTAGAGCGGGAACGGGACCGGGGGACGGAGGTGCGCACGGTGTCAGCGCCAAAACGGTCCGAACTGAGGTATGCGCGTCCGCCGGCGTTGCTTCCGGAAAGGGCCGTGGAAGGGAGCAAGAGCGGCAAGGCGAACCCGAACACTGCCGCGCAGCTGCGGAGTGGGGTCACGAGTGGGCCTCTCCTTGCAGGCGGAGTCCAGAGGTGGCGCGGCCACGTGCGGGGCCGGCGGACCGACAGGCGCAGACTCCTTTCGGGCCCAAGATCGCGGAGCGGCCTGCCGTTCGGTTTCCACGCTCGAGCCGAACGCGCCACGTACTCGCTCAAGAGAGGCCGCCGGAAGCTGCCGCCCGGGATAAGCGGTCATAGAGACGCACCATCATGGAGGTCCCGTGCAGGTAGGGGGCTTCCTCAGTCCCCGACGCCCTCGCGCAGCAGCGAACGGGCGATCACCAGGCGCTGGATCTCCGAGGCACCCTCGTAGATCTCCATCACGCGCGCGTCGCGGTAGTAGCGCTCGACGGCGTATTCCTTCACGTAGCCGTAGCCGCCGTGCACCTGCACCGCCTGGTGGGTCACCCAGTGGGCCGCCTCGCTGGCGTAGAGCTTGGCCATGGCCGCCTCGCGCGTGAAGGGCCGCCCGCGGTCCTTGAGCCAGGCGGCGTACTGGACCAGCAGCCGCGCGCTCTCCACCCGGCGCGCCATGCCCGCCAGCTTGAACTGGATGGCCTGGATCTGCGCCAGCGGCCCGCCGAAGGCCTGCCTCACCTGGGCGTAACGAACCGACTCCTCGTAGGCCGCGCGCGCCACGCCCAGGGCCTGCGCCGCCACGCCGATCCGCCCGCCGTCCAGGGCCATCATGGCGATCTTGAAGCCCTCGCCCTCGCGGCCCAGCACGTTCTCGGCCGGCACCTCGAGGTTCTCCAGCGAGAGCTGCACCGTGTCCGAGCCGCGCAGGCCCATCTTGTCCTCGTGCTTGCCCAGGTGCAGTCCCGGCATGCCGCGCTCCACGATGAAGGCCGTGATCCCCCGGTTGCCGGCCTCGCGGTCGGTGCGCGCGAAGATGACGTAGATGCCGGCGAAATCGCCGTTCGTGACCCAGTTCTTGGTGCCGTTGAGCACGTAGTGGTCCCCGCGGCGCGCGGCCGTGGCCCGGAGGGCGCCGGCGTCGGAGCCCGCGTCGGGCTCGGAGAGCGAGAACGCGGCCAGCTCGCGCGAGATGAGCCGGGGCAGGAACCGGCGCCGCTGCTCGTCGGTCCCCCAGCGGTAGATGGGCAGAGCGCCCACCGAGTTGTGCACCGCCACCATGATGGCCAGCGCCGCCGAGACGCGCGCGATCTCCTCCAGCACCGTGGCGATGGTGACGGCGCCGTAACCCGCCCCACCCCATTCCTCCGGGATGGACATGCCCAGGAAGCCCAGGTCGGCCAGCCGCGAGATGGAATCGCGGTCCACGCGGCCCTGCTCGTCCCACTTGGCCGCGCGGGGGGCGAATTCCTTCTCGCAGAACTGGCGCACCGTGTCGCGCACCTGCATCTGCTCGGGCGAGAGGTCGAGGTTCATCGCGGCTCCGCGGGTCTTCCTACGTCAGGACCCGGTCGTCGTTCTTCTGCCGGCCCAGGATCAGGCAGCCGAGCCCCACCAGTCCCAGCAGCGCGCCCTTGGGCGGGTCGTAGGCCAGCGTGCCCGCGCAGGCCAGGAACGTGAGCCCGAAGGCGGCCTGGGAGCCGGCCCAGATGCCGGGAACGCCGGCCAGCCAGGCCAGGCCCACCCCCAGCTTGAGCGCCGACACCACGTGGAGGTCCACCCCCAGCGACTTGCCCCAGGTCATCCAGGAGCCGAGCTGGCCCTTGAGCCCGAACCACTCGCCCGTCAGGAAGGGATAGCCCCCCTGGAAGGCCAGGGTGAGCCCGGGATAGACCATCAGGACCGTCAGCGCGAACAGCGGGCCCGGCTTCACGGGTCGGTACATTCCACCCTCCTAGACCGGCATCTCCTTGATGACCTGCGAGGCCACCACCATCTGCATCACCTGGCTGGTGCCCTCGTAGAGCTCGGTGATGCGGGCGTCGCGCCAGTAGCGCTCGACGTGGAACTCGTCGAGGTAGCCGTAGCCGCCGTGCACCTGGATCGCCCAGTCGGCGCAGCGGTGGGCGGCCTCGGAGGCGTGCCACTTGGCGAGCGCCGCGTCCTTGATGTGGGCGCGGCCCTGGTCGCGCAGCCAGGCCGCCCGGTAGGTGAGCAGCCGCGCCGTCGCCACCTCGATGGCGGCATCCGCCAGCATGTGACGGATGGCGTCGAACTCGCCGATGGGCTTGCCGAACTGCTGCCGCTCGCCCGCGTAGCGCACCGCGGCCTCGAGCGAGGCCTGGGCGATGCCCAGCGCCTGGGCGGCGATCCCGATGCGGCCGCCGCCCAGGGTGGCGAGCGCGATCTTGTAGCCCTCGCCCTCGGCCGCCAGGCGGTTGGCGGCGGGCACGCGCGCGTTCTGCAGCGAGATCTCCCGCGTGTCGGAGGCGTGGATGCCGAGCTTGCGCTCCTTCTTGCCCTTGACGACGCCGGGGGTCCCGGCCTCCACCACGAAGGCCGAGATGCCCTTGGTGCCCTTGCTGCGGTCGCTGGAGGCGTAGACGATCAGCACGTCGGCCGGTCCCGCGTTGGTGACGAAGAGCTTGGTGCCGTTGAGCACGTAGTGGTCGCCGTCGCGCGCGGCGGTGGTCTCCTGGTTCGCGGCGTTGCTCCCGGCGTTGGGCTCGGTGAGGCAGTAGGCCCCGATCAGCTTCCCCTGGGCGAGCGGCGTGAGGTACTTGCGCTTCTGCTCCTCGTTGCCGAAGGCCAGCAGCGGGTAGCAGACCAGCGAGTTGTTCACCGAGACGATCACGCCGTGCGAGGCGCACACGCGCGACAGCTCCTCGATCGCGATCACGTAGGAGACGAAGTCCATGCCGGCCCCCCCGTATTCCGGCGGGACGAACATGCCCATGAGTCCCAGCTCCGCCATCTTCCTCACGTTCTCCATGGGGAACTCGTGGGTCTCGTCGATCCGGGCGGCGACCGGGCGGACCTCGCGCTCGGCGAAATCCCGCACCAGCTCGCGCACGGCGAGCTGCTCTTCGGAGAGGTCGAAATCGAGCCCGGCAGGAGCTGTGGCCACTTCGGGATTCATCGGGAACCCAAGGGTTGGCGCCTCGGGCCGCCACGTGGCGGCACCGCAGTCCCGCGAATCTATCGGATGGGGCCGGCCGGCGCCAGCCGGAAGGCGGGTCGTCAGTCAACTCAAGACGAGCCGGTCCGTGCAGCAGTCGAGCCCCAGGCCCCCCACCTCAATGGGGCAGGGGGGCAGCACCGCCGGCGACATGCCTGGCTTCCACTCCCCGCTTGACCCGCCTGCCCCCCCGGGACGATAATGTTATCATGGATGATAAAAGCGGGCTCGCCCCGCTCGGCCACCAGCTCCGCCTCCTGCGCACGCGTCGCGGCTGGACGCTCGCCGAGCTGGCCCGCCGCGCGGGAACCAGCGCCTCCGCCCTCCACCGCTACGAGAACGGCTGGGATCGCTTCGAGCTGGAGACCCTGAGGCGCATCGCGGCCGCGCTGGATGCGCGATTGGAGGTCCGCCTCGTGCCCTCCCGCGCCCCCGCCCGGCGCGCGCGGCGCGTATCGGCGAAAGCCCTGGTCCGGCAGCTCGCCCCGCTCTTCTGGGACCGGGACCTGCGCGAGGGCGACCTGACCCGGCACGCGAGCTGGGTCGTGGAGCGCGTGCTGACCTCGGGAGGCCGGGCCGACGTCCAGGCGGCGCGGGCCTACTTCGGCGACGCGGCGTTCCGGCTCGCGCTGGGGCGGCGGGGCATCGATCCGCGCACCCGCCGCTACTGGCGCCTGGTCCTCGGCGAGCCAGGCCGTGCACGCCAAGGTCCTTAGCCCCTCGGCCTGGCGGCTGGTGCGCAAGCTGGTCGCCGCGCGGCTGACCGAGGGGTGGGTGCTGGCGGGAGGGACGGGCCTGGCGCTCCAGCTCGGGCACCGGGTATCGCGTGATCTCGACTTCTTCCGCCCGGGCGATTTCGACGCCGCCCGGCTGGCCGACGCGCTGACCGGCGCGGGGTCGGTGGTCGTCCAGGCGCGGTCGGCGGGGACGCTGCACGTCACCCTCGCGCGCCTGCGCGTGAGCTTCCTGGCCGCGCAACGGCCGCTGCTGTTTCCGGGGAGCGCCTACCGCGGGCTGGTGGTTGCCGATCCGCGCGACATCGCCGTCATGAAGGTGGTGGCCATCGGCGGCCGCGGCAGCCGCAGGGACTTCGTGGACCTCTACTTCTTCCTGCGGGATGGGGGCTCCCTGGAGTCCGTCTTCGAGATGATCCGGCGCCGGTTCGCTGGGCTCGACTTCAACGAGTACCATCTCCTGCGATCTCTGGCCTTCTTCGACGACGCCGAGAGCGAGCCCATGCCGAGAATGCTGCGCCGCGCCGCGTGGTCCGACGTCAAGCAGGCGATCCGCGCGGAGGTGCGCCGGCTCGCGTGAGCACGTCCTGCCCGCGGCGGCGCGGTTGACAGCCTCCGCCCCGGCCTGCTACCGGTTGATCGTCCTGCGCCCTCCCCACGGCGCTCGGCGGCCCCATCCCCGCCGGGAACGCGATGGAACCCATCCGCGCGGTCGGGCTGATCTCCGGCGGCCTCGACAGCATGCTGGCGGTGCGCCTGGTGCAGGAGCTGGGCGTCGAGGTCCTGGGCCTGCACCTGCGCATGCCCACCGCCTGCTGCACGCGCATGGACGAGGTGGCGGCCCGGCTGGGCATCCCGCTCGAGGTCCGCCCGATGGGCGACGACTACCTGCGGCTGCTGCGGCGCCCGCGCTTCGGCTACGGGCGCAACCTCAACCCGTGCGTGGACTGCCGCATCTTCATGTTCCGCATGGCGCGCGACTACATGGAGGAGGTCGCGGCCCGCTTCCTGTGCACCGGCGAGGTGCTGGGACAGCGGCCCATGTCGCAGATGCGCCGCGCGCTCGCCACCATCGAGCGCCAGGCCGGGCTCGAGGGCCGCGTCCTGCGCCCGCTCTCGGCCCGCCACCTGCCGCCCACCGAGCCCGAGCGGCGCGGGTGGGTGGACCGGAGCCGCCTGCTCGCGATCGAGGGGCGCGGCCGCCGCGAGCAGCTCGAGCTGGCGCGGCGATACGGCTTCCACGAGTACAGCAGTCCGGCCGGCGGCTGCCTGCTCACGGACGCCGGCTTTTCGAGCCGCCTGCGCGACCTGTTCGGCCACGTGCCCGAGGAGGCGCTGACCCAGGAGGACGTGCTGCTCCTGCGCGTGGGGCGGCACTTCCGCCTGGGCCCGAACCTCAAGCTGATCGTCGGGCGGAGCGCCGAGGAGAACCGCCAGCTCTTCGGCTTCCTGCGGGAGGGGCGCGCCTGCGTGGAGGCGGCGCTGCCCTGGAAGGGGCCCAGCGTGCTGGTCTGCGGCCCGCTGGAGCCGGTCGGGTTCGGCGCGGCGCTCCGGCTGATGGTGCGCTTCTCCAAGCAGGTGCCTCCCGGCGCGCAGGCGACCGTGTGGAGGAGCCGGACGGCGGCGCAGGCGGTGGAGGTCGCCGACGGGGCATCCGCGGAGGGTGACGCGTGGCTCGCGACCTGCCCGCTCGCCCCGATGAACGTCCGCCCCGAGCGGTCGGACGCTCAACCCTTCGCGGCGCTGGCGAGCACGCAGGGCATGGGCAGCGCCACTGCGCCGTCGCGCGAGTAGCCTTCCGCAGCCGCGCACACGGCCCGCCGGATTCGGTCCAGCGCTGCCGGCTCCTGCGCCCGCAGCAACCCCCGAGTGCGCACCGTGGCCTGCGCCATGGCCTCGAACAGCGCTTCGGGCGACGGCACGCGCCAGGTCATCGGAACCCCCTCCACCCGAGGCCCACGGAATCCGGCGGCGAGCAATGCCCGCCGCGCCTCGTCCGGATCGCTGAAGCGGAAGAACGGCGGACCCGGCGGGAGCGGCACGTTCGGGTTCCCCTGCTCGCGCACCGCGTCGAGGACGAAGCCGAAGGCGAGCGCGCGCTCGGGGGGCGCCCAGACCGTGAAGGCGAACCGGCCTGCGGCGCGCAGCACCCGGCACGCTTCCCCCAGCGCCCGCTCGGGCCGCGCCAGGTGCAGCAGCCCGAAGTTCATCGCCACCGCGTCGAACGAGGCGTCGGCGTAGGGCAGCTCCTCCGCGTCGCCTTGCCGGAACTCGAGTCCGGGATGGAGCCGCCGCGCGGACTCCACCATCGGGGCCGCGAAGTCCAGCCCGATGGCGGTCGCGCCCCGCCGCGCGGCGGCGCTCGTCAGCCGCCCCGGGCCACAGGCCACGTCGAGCAGCCGCACCCCGGGGCCGGCGCCCACCGCGTCGAGCAGGGGCTCGACGGCCTGGGCGGTCAGGTCGCCGAAGGAATGCCGGTAGGCGTCGGCGACGCTCTCCCAGCCGGCGCGCTCGAAGGCGTGGAAGGCGTCCGCGTCCGGGGAATGGCGGATCATGGTGGGCCGGAGGCGCCCGTGGGGGGCGCAGGCAGCGGGCTAGGCTCCGTTTGAGAACGATCGCAAGGTGTATGCTGCCCGCAACCCGCTATGG
>JBBIHL010000022.1:0-14283 GCA_037447075.1 Candidatus Eiseniibacteriota bacterium
CCCCCGGATCGAGTCGCTGGCGGTGTTGCCGCTCACCAACCTGTCGAGCGACCCCGCGCAGGAGTTCTTCGCCGACGGCATGACCGAGGCCTTGATCGCCGACCTGGCGCAGATCGGCGCGCTGCGCGTGATCTCGCGGACCTCGGCCATGCAGTACAAGGGGGCGCGCAAGCCCCTGCCGGAGATCGCGCGCGCCCTCAACGTGGACGCCATCGTGGAGGGCGCGGTGCTGCGCTCGGGCGATCGGGTGCGCATCACGGCCCAGCTCATCGAGGGCGTCTCCGACCGGCACCTGTGGGCGCGCAGCTACGAGCGCGACGTGGGCGACATCCTGGCCCTGCAGGGCGAGGTGGCGCGGGCCATCGCCGAGGAGATCCGCATCCAGCTCACGCCCCAGGAGCGGGCGCGCCTGGCCGGGACCCGCGCCGTGGACCCCCGCGCCTACGAGGCCTACCTGCGCGGCCGCTTCTGCTGGAACAAGCGCACCGTGCCCGAGATGCGGCGCAGCATCGAGTACTTCAACCAGGCCATCGAGGCCGACCCCGGCTACGCGCTGGCTTACGCCGGGCTGGCCGACACCTACAACCTGCTCGGGGACTTCCACGCCATCGCGCCGGTCGAGGCCGCGCCCCGGGCCCGCGCCGCCGCCGCGCGCGCCCTGGAGCTGGATCCCATGCTGGGCGAGGCCTACACCTCGCTCGCCTTCGGCCACACCTTCCACGACTGGGACTGGCCGGCGGCGGAACGGGCGTTCCGGCAGTCCCTGGCCTTGAGCCCCGGCTACCCGACCGGCCATCAGTGGTTCGCGGAGTTCCTGGCCTCGCAGGGCCGCTTCGACGAGGCGGTCGTGGAGGCGCGCCGGGCCCGGGAGCTGGACCCGCTCTCGCCCGTGATCGGCACCACCCTGGCCGAGGTCTACTACTACGCCGGCCGCTTCGACCAGGCGATCGCCGAGCTGCGCACCAACCGCGAACTGGAGCCGGGGTTCGTCAGCGCCGCCGCGGACCTGGCGCGGGCCTGCACCGAGGGGGGGCTCCACGACGAGGCCATCGAGCTGTTCCACGAGGCGGCGCGGCTGACCGGTGCCGACCCCCGTTACTCCACCGGCCTGGCCCGCGCCTACGCCATGGCCGGCCGGCGCGAGGAGGCCGCGCGCATCCTGGCCGAGCTCGAGCGCCGCGGCGGCACGGGCTACGTGTCGGCGTTCGCGGTCGCCACGGTCCACGCCACGCTCGGGAACGTCGGGCCGGCCCTGGAGTGGCTCGAGCGCGGCTATCGGGAGCACGACAGCGCGCTGGTCTGGCTCAAGGTGCATCCCCGCCTGGAGGCGGTGCGGACCGACCCCCGCTACCTCGACCTGCTGCGCCGCATGAGGCTGGACGGCTGAGCGGTCGCCGCAGCGTCGCGGTGATCGGCGCCGGCGCCGCGGGGCTCACGGCCGCGGTGCGGGCGGCGGAGGCCGGCGCCCGGGTCACCTTGCTCAACGCCCACCCCCGGATCGGGCTCAAGATCCTGATGTCGGGCGGCACGCGCTGCAACGTGACCCACCGCGAGGTGAGCGAGCGCGACTACTGGGGCGGCTCGCGGCCCTTCGTGGTGCGCGTGCTGCGCGCGTTCACCGCCGACCAGGCGCGCGCGTGGCTCGAATCGCTGGGCGTGAGGCTCAAGCTCGAGCCCACCGGGAAGTACTTTCCCGTGACCGACGACGCGCAGACCGTGCTGGACGCGCTGCTGGGGGCGGTGCAGCGAGCCGGCGTCGAGGTGCGATGCGGCGCGCGCGCCGTGCGCCTGGAGCGGGCCGCTGCCGGGTTCCGCGTGGGGATCCAGGCCGTGCGCGCGAGCGCGGCCTTCTCCGGCGCGCGGGTCGCCGGCCACGGCCAGACGCGCTGGGAGCTTCCTGCCGCCGAGCCCGACCGCTGGCTGGAAGCGGAGGCGGTGGTGCTCGCCCCGGGCGGGCTCTCGTTCCCCCGGACCGGCAGCGACGGCACCGGCTATGCGCTAGCGACGGCGCTGGGGCACACGCTGGTTCCGCCTGTCCCGGCGCTCACGCCGCTCGCCGCGTCGGACCCGCTGTGCGCGGCCCTGCAGGGCGTCTCGACGGACGCCGAGCTGACGCTGTGGGTGGACGGCCGGCGCTTCGCGTCCGCCTGCGGGTCGCTGCTGTTCGCCCACTTCGGCTATTCGGGCCCGGCGGCGCTGGACCTCTCGCGCCACTGGCACCGGGCGGAGGGCGCTGCCGAGCGGCGCGTCACGGCCAGCTTCACGGGCGGCCGCGGGGTGGCAGAGCTGCAGCAGGCGTGGATCCGAGCAGCGGCCGAGGCGCCCCGCCGCACGGTGCGGCGCCATCTCGGGGCCTTTCTGCCGGACCGCCTGGCCACTGGGCTGTCCGCGGAGGCCGGGGTGGAGCCCTCCACGCCGCTCGCCCAGCTGGATCGCGGCCGGCGCGCCGCGGTGCTCGGGCTCCTCACCGCACGGGCCTTGCCGGTCACCGGCACGCTCGGCTACGAGAAGGCGGAAGTGACGGCCGGGGGCGTGAGGCTTTCCGAGGTGAACCCCGGCACGCTGGAGTCCCGCAAGGCTCGGGGCGTCTTCCTGTGCGGCGAGATCCTCGACGTGGACGGCCGGCTGGGGGGATTCAACTTCCAGTGGGCGTGGAGCAGCGGGACGGTGGCGGGGCGGGCGGCTGGACGGTCGGTCTCAGAAGTGAGACAATGAGTCGTGATCTTCGTCTCGAAAGCGTGTCGTGGGGAGATTGAGGCATTCCCCGAGGAGATTCGCGGCGATCTGGCGGATGCACTGGCCAGGCTCGACGCGGGGCTGGTCCTTTCGATGCCGCTGTCGCGTCCAATGCCCGCTATCGGACGCGGGGTTCACGAGCTGAGGCTGAAGGATCGCTCAGGCGCGTATCGGGTCGTGTACGCCTTGGTCAAGCGCGGCACCGTACATGTGCTCCATGCTTTCAAGAAGACCACGCAAGGAACATCGGCCCGGAACCTGGAGTTGGCTCGAAAGCGGTTGAAGGAGGTTCGATCATGAACAAGGCAAGGAAGACGTCTCCCGCCCGCCTGGCGAGACAGCTGGGAATCCCGAAAGGCCGGGGGTTGGAGGCGGTGCTGAAGGCGCAGCTCATCGCGGCGATCGTGCGCGAGATTCGTCGTCGTGGCCTCACGCACGCGGAGGTGGCGGCACGCTCCGGGCTGCCCCGAAGCGCGGTGACGGGCATCCTCTCGGGCAGCCTTCAGAAAGTGACCATCGACCGGGTGCTTCGCCTCCTTGAAGCCGCTGGACTCGAGGCGAACGTCAGGGTGAGACGGGCGGCCTGATCGGCTGGGACGCTGCGCAGTGCACGATGACGGTCACGAGACAATCGGGCCGGATCTGCCCGGCCGCCCTTCGCCGAGCCGGTTATCGGTCATCCAAGCGCTACGTGGTCTTTCAGATGCTGCCACACACGTTGGGGCGCGGACCCCAAGTCTGGCGTGTGCTCGACCGTGCGCACACCGAGCGCAACCGGAGCGAGCACGAGGGGGACCTCTCGGTGGACGAACGCCTGCTCACGGACGTGATTGCAGCGTGTGACAGGGTGCGGGCCGCGCTCCGAGCGTTGCTTCCGCTCCGAGGAACACGGGACACTCACAGCGAACGGCCGTACCAGCCTCCCCACCTGAAGGGCTAACATGCTCAAGGCGCTGGCGCGCCTCCTCGCCTGGGTCGTCACGGCCGACATGGGGTTCGGCCACCAGCGGGCGGCGCACTCGCTTTCCTACCTGGCGAAGGACGGCGTCCTGGTGGCGGGCCATCCGGAGGTCACCGATCCCGACGAGGTCAGGTTCTGGCAGCGGCTGACCTGGTCCTACGAGGTTCTCTCGCGCACCAAGAGCGTGCCGGTGGTGGGGAAGGCGCTGTTCGGAGTGCTCGACGGCTTCCTGCGGATTCCGCCGTTCTATCCGTTGCGCGACCTCTCCCACCCCTCCCCCAACAACTACATCGTGGACCACCTGATCCGCCGCGGGCTCGGCCGGTCCCTGATCGCGCGCTTGCGCTCCGAGCGCCTGCCGATGATCTCCACCTTCTACGCCCCTTGCCTCGCGGCCGACCACGCCCGCCACGAGGGGATCTACTGCGTGATCTGCGACGCGGACCTGAACCGCGTCTGGGTCGCCTCCGACGCCCGGCGCAGCCGCATCCTCTACTTCGCGCCGTGCGGGCGGGCGATGCGACGGCTGCGCCAGTACGGCGTCCCCGACGAGCGCATCTTCATCACCGGGTTCACGCTGCCCAGGGAGAACATCGGCGGCCCCGAGATGCCGACGCTGAAGACCGACCTGCTCCTGCGGCTGGGACGCCTCGATCCGCAAGGCCGGTTCACCTCGGTCTTCGGCTCCACCGTGCGGGAGCTGCTCGGGGAGCGACCGGAGCCCTCCGGCGGCAAGGAGCGGGTCACCGTGACCTTCCCCGTGGGCGGCGCCGGGGCGCAGACCGAGATCGGCCTGATGCTGGCGCAGAGCCTCAAGCCGCTGATCCTGAACCGGCGCTTCAGGCTGATCCTGGTGGCCGGCGTCAACCGCGTGGTGGAGAGGGTGTTCCGGGAGTTCGTCACGCGCATCGGCCTGGAATCCGCTCTGGGCGACGGGGTCCTGGTCGTGCGCGAGGACCGCAAACCCGACTACTTCCAGCGCTTCAACGCGCTCATGCGCGAGACCGACGTCCTGTGGACCAAGCCCAGCGAGCTGTCGTTCTACTCGGCGCTCGGCGTCCCGATCGTGATGGCGCCGAGCATCGGCTCGCAGGAGGACAAGAACCAGCGCTGGCTGATGGACAAGGGTTGCGCCCTCCCGCAGTACACGCCGCGCCTCGCCTACGAGTGGCTGCCGGACATGCTCAAGGACGGCGTGCTGGCAGAGAAGGCCTTGAGCGGGTTCGTCAAGAACCGCAAGCTGGGCGTCTACAAGATCGAGGAGGTGCTCGCCACCGGGACGATGGCCCGGGAAACCCACCCGCTACGGCGATAGGAACCCGGCGGCCCTCGCAGTACCCCGCGAGGTCCCTCATCGGAGCTGGACGACCCGCGTCGTCAGGGTCGCGGCTCCGGCCCGCACCCGGACGAAGTACACCCCTGCCGCCGTGGGTACGCCACTCTCATTCGCGCCGTCCCAGGTGATGAGGTGCGTGCCGCTGGCCAGGTCCGAGCCCGGGCACAGCGAGCGCACCCGGCGGCCGAGCGCATCCAGCACGTCCGCCGTCATGGGGGCCGCTTCCGGAAGCTCGAGCTTCATGCGCACCTCCCCCCGGGTGGGATTCGCCGAGACGAAGGCGAGGCCGAGCCTGGGCGCCCCGGAGCCCGCCACGTCCACGACGCCCCCGCCCGCCGCGGCGCGGTTGGCGTAGATGTCGGGGTTCCCGGCGCGATCGTCGCGCCAGGCGGCCAGGGCTCCCGAGCGGCCGTCGGAGGTCAGGGCCGCGTAGTCTTGAGTTCCGGCGGCCCTGGTGAGGGGCACCCCTTCGCTGGGCCAGAGCAGATTCCCGCTGGGGTTCACTCGCTGCGCGTAGAGGTCGTCGTATGACGAGCTTCGGCGATCCTGCCAGGCCACGATCAACCCGCCGGACCCGTCGGTGACGACCGCGTGATTGAACTGACCCCCGGGCGCCGAGCACAGCGGGATGCCGTCCACCCCCCACAGGGGCTGGCCGCTGCCGTCCAGGCGTTGAGCGTAGATCTTCTGGACTGCCCCTGCTGACCGCCCATCCTGCCAGACGGCGAACACCCCTCCGGCGCCATCCGGCGTGAGCTTGGGCCGGTACTGCGCGCCGGAAGCCCGGCAGATGGGAAGCCCGTTGGCGAGCCACTGCGGGCTGCCGGAGCTGTCGAGCTTCTGCGCGTAGATGTCTCGATCCCCGGTGCGGGCATCTTCCCACGCGATGATCACGTTGCCTCCGCCCACGTAGGCGATGCTTGGAGATTCCTGGTCCCCGGTCAGCGCGCAGACCGCGACCCCACCGGACATCCACTGCGGCGTCCCCGCGGCATTGACGCGCCGGGCGTAGACGTCCCTGCCGGTCGGGGGGATGACACCCGACTGGGCCCACGCGACCACGGCTCCCTTGGGTGCGAGCACGCCACCCACGCCATCGGTGACCATGGCCGGCGCAAGCAACTGGCTGCCGAGTACGGAAGCGAGCCGGACACCTCCCAGGGGCGCAGGGGTCCACAACCCTCCACCCTGCGAGTCCACGTGCTGGACCCGCAGCTCCTGGTCTCCGGAGAGTCCCTCGTCGTAGGTCCAGAGCACGATGTATCCGGGCAAGTTGAGGGCACCCCCCGCGCCGTCCCCGATCGCCAGGGGGCCGGTCTCATCCTGGGGCGTCGCGCCCAGGGGGATGCCGTTGAACGTCCACAGGGCCACTCCGTTTCCATCGATCCGTTGGGCGTAGATGTCGTCGTTGCCGTTTCGGCGGTCCTGCCAGAAGATCACCGCCCCACCGCCGGGTCCCGGCATGGCGGTCGGCCGGAACTGCGCGGAGCCGGCCGAGCAGACCGACACTCCGTTGGCGCTCCATCGTGCCACGCCCAACGAATCCACCCGCTGGGCGTAGATGTCGAACCCCCGGTCATCGGCCCATGCCACGATGGCGCCATTCGCCCCGTCGTAGACGATCGAGGGCGCCTGCTGCGGGTGGGTCTCGGTGCACAGCGGCACGCCGTCGGGAAGCCAGGCGGCCTGCGCGGACGGGGTCAGCCACGCGCCCGCAAGCCACAGAAAAGGGACCAAAGCGATGCGGCCAAGCTGGTTGACCGGCGGAATCCACATGACTCCCTCCCATCTTCGCGCCCGCGACCTCCGGGCAAGGAGGCATTGGGCCTGTTCGCCCCTCCATACGCCCGGGTTGCCCGGGGCGAACAGGGCGATCGCCGGGGGCGGGATCCGGCCGGCGCAGCGGGAGTTGAGAGGTTGAACGGTAGGCTGGTTTGCATGGAATAACGCCGCGCCCTGGCTGGGTTTGAATCGCCCGGCCGGCCCGGGAGCGGGCGAAATCGCGGGCGGCTACTGCAGCTTCACCAGCCGCCGCGTCTCGGCGCGCTCCCCCTGGGCGAGGCGCAGGAAGTAGATCCCCGGGGCGACCGGGCGGCCCCCCGCGTCGCGTCCGTCCCAGCGCAGCTCGTGGGGGCCGGCGGCCGCGGGGCCCCACATCAGCGTCCGCACCCTGCGGCCGTCCACGCCGAAGACGCTCACGTCCACCTCGCTCGCGTGCGCGAGCGAGAAGCCGATCCGCGCCTCGCGCACGAACGGATTGGGGAAGCCGCGCAGCGCCTGCAGCGCGAGCGCGGCGCCCGGGGCGCCGACCACGCCCTGCTCGATCTCGGCGAGGAACCAGGCTGCGTTCTCCGCCGTGATCCCGGCGTGCTCCTGGTTGCCGGCCGGCACGTGCACCGCGTCGTAGGGGGTCTGCGCAACCAGGTCGGGATCGCCGACGACGTCGTAGAAGAGGTCCGAGGTCGCGAGCCCCAGCGCGCTGATGGTCGGGATGAAACAGTGGTTGGGGTGGAGGGCCACGATGTCCCCGTAGGGGGGCACGACCGCGTCCATCTGCGCCATCGAGCCGCGCCAGCCGCCCGGAGCGCCGTCGAAGGGCAGGGTTCCCGAGACCGTCACCTGCTGGCTGGTGGTCGAGAGCAGGATGCGGATTCGCCCGTCGAAGATCATCGTGCTGGTCTGGTCGGGCACGGCCCAGACGTTGCCCGTGATGGCGACCAGCGCCGAGCTGTAGACGTACTGGATGAGCTGGTCCCCGGGCAGGAACCCCTGATCGGCCCGCGTCCCGCTGCCGTTCACGATCGCCACCCGGCGGGGGAGCGCGGGGTAGTCGCCCACCAGCGCGAAGTCCGCGAGCAGTCCGGCCCGGAGCGGATCGGGCTGGCCCGTTCCGCCGGGCGGATCGGTGTAGTGGTAGACCAGCATCTGCCGGGCGGCGGGCCGGTTGAGCGCGTCGCGCAGCGCCGCGGCCTCCGCCGACTGGCCGGCGAAGAAGTTGACCCAGTACTGGACTCCCAGCGGGATGTCCGCCCCGCCCTGCGGCGAATCGAAGGCGATCCAGGTGCGAACCCGGTGCGGAATCAACTGCGATTCGAGGTAGGCCAGCGCGTAGCGCGAGCACAGCCCGCCCATGCTCGCGCCGATCACCGCCAGCGTGGCGCTCGGGGGGATCATGGCCTCGACTTGGCGGATCAGCTCGCCCACCACGAAGCCGTTCTTCTGGATGTGGTCGGTGGCGTCGGCGAAGTTCAGCACCACCGCGTCGAACCCGGCCGCGGCCAGGCTGTCGGCCAGCCCCTGCTGGTTCATCTGGGCGTAGAGCTCGTCCCAGTCCATCGAGTTGTCGAGGTCAAACCCCTCCACCAGGATCACGGGGTTGGCGAGCGTCGCGTGCGAGGGCGCGAGTCGCACGTAGGCGTCCCCCGTGGCGTAGGCGCCCTGATAGGGGACCGTGGCCGTGACGCGCAGCGTATCGTCCGGCAGGGGCGTGGTCAGCGACTCGACCGTGAACCGTGCGGACGTGAACCGGGTCGAGCCGTCGGCGGCGGTCAGGCGAAGCCGGAGCATCCGCTCGCCGGCGCGGTCGTATCGCACCGCGACCACCTGGCCGAACTCGATCTCCCGATAGCCCTGGCCGTCGCCGAAGTCCATCTCGATCCGGCGCGGCGCCGCCTCGTCGTTCGTGAAGCAGAGGCTCCGGTCGAGCGCGAAGCGGACCTCGGCGCCGCGGTAGGTGCGCTCCACCAGCGGCGCGGCCGCGAAGACGCGCCCCTCCACCAGCGGCGCCTCGCCGGGCGGCATGCGCCCCTCGCGCAGGCGCGGCGCCACCCGCTCGAGCGCGTCGGGGGCCAGGCGCTCGTAGCGCGCGTCGAGGACCGCCAGGGGAACGACTCCCCTCATGCGGCCCTGCCGCGCCGCCGCCGCGAGGACAGCCGGTTCGGGCTGAAACGGCGCGGGGGCCGATGCGCGGCGGATCTCGTCGTAGAGCTGCAGCCAGGTCGCCAGGGTGGCAGGGTGCGAGCCGGGGGCGCCGTCGAAGCGCTCGATGCCGGAGAGGGGAAGCACGCGGTCGTAGAGCACCCCGGTGCGCAGCGGGTAGCCGTCCAGGGGACGCAGCGCCTCGGCGATGGTGGACTGGATGGGATCCGGAGCCGACGCGTGCGCGCGAAAGGGCAGGCCACCGAGCGCCGCCGCCGAGACCATCAGGGGGAGGCCGAGCAGGCGAGGCGCGGCATTCATGGGGACGATCCTCCAGG
The DNA here is from genome assembly GCA_037447075.1 of Candidatus Eiseniibacteriota bacterium. Classification (GTDB taxonomy): domain Bacteria; phylum Eisenbacteria; class RBG-16-71-46; order RBG-16-71-46; family RBG-16-71-46; genus JBBIHL01. Next base: position 9,290 of record JBBIHL010000022.1, read on the forward strand.
CGGCCGTGGGGCAGCGTGCCACACCCGGGGCCCTTCCGGTAGGGGAAAAGCGCGCGGCGCCAACCCGCAGGGAGCGGGACCCGCCTCCGGCGGGTGCCCGCCGCGCGCGACGTGGGTGCCAGGGGTCAGGCCGCTTCCGCCAGCTCCTCGCCCCGGCCGTCGTCATCCTCCCGTCGGACGGCCGCCACCGCGGCCCGGATCTGGGCCGTCATCATCCGCTCTTCCCGCAAGCTCTCGATCATGGCCTCGGCCTGCTTCAGGAGCGACCGCAGCGAGCCGGCCTTCGCGACCGCCTGGTCCACCACGGCCCTCTGTCCTTCGAGCGCCTCGAGGCCGGAGCGCACGTCCACCAGCAGCGCCTCGGCACGCGCCAGCCGCTCTTCGGCCTTGGCGATCTGACGCTTGCGCTCGTCGAGGGAGCTCGCCGTTTCCCGAACCTCGCGCAGCCGGCCCATGACGTCCTCGAGGAGCCGGCGGCTCTCCTCGATCTCCCGATGGGCCGAGGTGATCGCGCGGACGTCGGTGGCGGTCTTCTCGGCCATCACGAACATCCGGTCGAGGTCGGCCTTCAGGGACTCGACCGTTCCCTGGCGCGCCGAGATCTGCTCCAGCGAGCGGGCGATCTCCTGCTCGACCAGCTCCCACTTCACCAGCCGCTGCTCGAACTCATCCAGCCGCTCCTTCACGGCATCCAGGCCCGCGGCGCGGTCCTCGAGCTGGGTAGAGAGCGTCCCCACTTGCTCCGCGCGCCGTTCGGCCGAGGAGATCGCCGCGACCAGCCGCTTGGCCTGCTCGTCGAGCTGCTGCACGGAGGCGGCCGCCTCCTGCCGCAGCTTCGACGCCCGCTGGAGGTCCTTGGCGGCATCCTGGAGCGCGCGTTGCCGCTGGTCGAGCTCCTGCTGCAGCGATCGGGTCCGGTCGGCGAGCTCCTCGACGGCCTCGCAGCGCGCCTCCACCGCCGCCACCGTCTTGCCGATCTCGGCGGCCTCCCGCGCGGCCTCTTGCACGCTGGACGTGACGGCCGCGACCGTCTGGCTCATGCGCTCGGCCTCCTCGGCGTGGGCCGCGAGCCCCACGAAGCGCTGCTCGGCGGCTTCCATCCGGGCCTGGAGCTGGCGCCCGCGCTCCTCCAGCGCGCCCCCCAGGGACCCGAGGTCCGCCATCCGGCGTTGCAGCTCCTCCACGAACTCCCGCCGCGACTCGATGGCCGCCATGGATTCGCGGGTTCGCTGCGCCTGCTTCTGCACCTGCTCGACCGTGGGGGCCAGCTCCCGCAGCCCGTCCACCTGCTCCCTCACGTCGGCCAGGGACTGCTCGACGGCCGCCAGCCAGGTCCGCGTCTCGGCGTGGTTCTCCCTGGCCCGCGCGATCTCGCCGTGGGCGAGCTGCACCTGCTCCAGCGCGTCCCGGACCATCGCGTGTCCGCTGGCCAGCTGCGCCAGGTCGCGCACCGCGGCCTCGAGCGCCGGCCGGGACTCCTCGATCCGTCCCATGCGGAGCCCGGCGTCGCGGGCGGTCCCGGCGATCTCGTCGAGGTCCCGGCGGATGGCCCGCAGCTTCTCCACCTCGTCGTCCACGCGCCCCACCTCGGCCGTGAGGCCCTGCAGGTGCGCCGCCAGGGCCTGGGTCTGCGACTTGAGCTCGCCGACGATCTGGCTCGACTCGCTCACGCCCTTGAACCGGTTCTCGAAGTCCGACAGCGTGCTGCGCAGGTCCGTCACGCGCTGGCTGACAAATTCCAGCCCCTTGCGCTCGAAGTCGAACCGCTCGACGGTGTTCTTCATCTCGTCGCGCACCGCGGCCAGCTCCTGGCGGGAGGCCTGGGCCTGCTCGTCCACCTGGCGCTGCAGCTGGGCGATCTCGTGCGACCGCTCCACCACCGTCTCGTGGAGCGTGCGAAGCGCGGCCACCCGCTCTTCCAGCGTCCCCAGCATCCTCTCGTTCTCCTGCTGCTGGCGCACCCCGGCGTCGATCTGCCGCATCGCCCGGTCCAGGTGATCGGCCCGGGCGAGCGCGCTCTCGACGGCCTCGCGCTGCGCCTCGAGCGCCGCGCTCTTCTGCGCCACGAACTCGCCCAGGGCCTTGAGCGTCACCATCTCGCGCTTGACGCCGTCCACCGTGTCCTGGACCCCGTCCATGCGGCGGACCGCCTGCTCCACGTTGGCCACCCGGCGCTCCCGGTCCTGCAGGTCGCGGCTCAACACCTCGTGCCGCAGGTCGAGCGCCTCCATCTTCGAGACGGAGAGTTTGTGCGCGTCCATGAGCCGGCCGTGCTGCTCCCGCAGGCGGGCCAGCTGCTCGGCCGTCCCGTCCACGTGCCCGCGCACCGCCTCGGCGGACTCCCGCAGCTGCTGGAACGGCTTCTCCACGTTCATGAAGGACTCGATCCGGTCCTTCAGGTCCCGGGCAACGTCCACCTTCTGGCTCAGCTCATCGAACACGGCGCGGATGCCCTGGACCTCCTCGGAGACCCTGGCGATGTGGGACTCCGCATGCCGCTGGCCCTGCGCCAGGGCGTCGGCGCGCTCGTCCAGGGTCTCGAATCGCTGGGCCAGGTGCAGCATGGCTTCGAACCGCCGCTCCAGCTCCCCGAGACGGGCGGCCACCGCGTCCGCGTCGCTGCCCACCTTGGCGATCGGCTCCCCGAGCCGCTGCAGCCGTTCGGCCGAGGCGTGGACGGTCTGGAGGAGTGCCTCGAAGCGGCCGCGCTCCTCCTGCATCTCCTGCAGGAGCGCGCGCATTTCGTCGGCGAGCTCCCGATCCTTGGAGCCGTTCCCGAGCAAGCCTTTGAGAAGGGGGGTCATGGTACGCTCCTCCGGACGCGCCGCCGGAACGGGAACCGTCGCCCGGGCCGGGCGGTGGAGAGACCGCTCCTCGTCATGCGAGGAGGCAGATGTGGTTGAGATACGACAGCCGCGCGGCCATGCAAGAAGCGGGCCTCCGGAGCGGAGCCCTCCCGCCCCGCTGCCGGCGTCGCTTCGGCACGGCGGTCCCCGGAGTCCGCGAGGAACACCGGCAAGATGCAGGCCGCTCGGTGGCGGGAAACCACTCGTCGGGACCTGGCTCTCCACGCGGCCGCGCGCATCCGCCCCGGCCGGGCCGCGCTAGCGCCGCTCGGATTCCACCGCCGCCAGCCCCAGGTCCACGTCGTCCACCTCGTCGAGCCGCAGCAGATCCTGGTGGACGGACTTCCGTTTCCGGAGATCGGCTACCGGCACGAGGCCATGGTGGACGGACTTCCAGCTCCTCGCCAGCGCCGCGTAGGCCAGCTCCTCCTTGGAGGGCAGCTCCTCGAGCAGCACGAACGCGGCGCCGGCCATGAGGCGGCCCAGCACCTCCCGGCGATCGTGCGAGGCCGTCCGGCTCGAACGCTTCGCCTCGAGCACCTGCGCGAGCGTCGTGCCCTCCCCCACCACCGCCTTCCAGCGCGTCTCCACCTGCTTGGCCCGCTCGGGATCGGAGGCCCGCGTGGGGTCGGAGACCAGCACGTAGGACTCGCAGCTGCCTTCGGGCACGAAGGTGGTCCACACCACGCGTGCGCTCATCGTGCAGGGGTCGCGCCGCCGGGCGAGCGTCGCGCCGCCGCGCGTGGCGACGACCTCGTACTCGAGGTCCGCGGTCACCGTGCGCACCCGGGCGATCACCTCGATGGGCACCTCCACCCAGCGCACCGTCTCCCGGCCGTCGGCGCCCTTCTCGACGATGCGGCGGGCGACGGCGTCCGAGAACAGCTGGAAGCTGGTCTTCGAGTCCACGTCGCCGATCGTGCCCCACACCACGCGGTCGGCGCCGACGCGCCGGCCCGCCCGCAGCGCCTCGTCGCGCGAGACCCGGCCGAGCTCCGACACGCTCAGCTGGCGCTCCACCTCCTCGACCGGGAGGATGCGGGTGAAGCGCGCGTGGGTAGGCGCCAGGCGCTCGGTCACGTCGCCGCACCACGACGCGGCGACCTCGCGGCCGAGCGCTGCGCCGCCGGCGGCGGCGCGGAGCGGCACGAACGCCACCCGGGTCAGCGCCTTCTGGTAGGCCCGGTCGGCCAGCCGCGCGGCGTCCCGGTAGTCCGCCACGAAGCGCTGGACCTCGGCGAGGTGGAGGTAGGCCCGCTTGGGGCGCTTCGACTCCAGGTCGGCCACGCCGCGGCGGTAGTGGATGCGCGCGGCGCTCCCCCGCAGCGCCCGCTCCTCCGCCGCCCAGCCGGGCGGGACGGCCACCGTGGTGTAGCGCACGGCGCCGGCCCGGAACGCGGCGAACTCGAGCACCTGCTCGGCCGCCGCCACGGAGTCCATCTCGGCGAGCCCGCGGATGCGGCGCTGCCAGTCCTCGGCGATGGCGGCCGCCGCCGAGGCGGCCGCGGCGCGGGCGCGGGCGTTGCCGGGCGCCTTGTCGAGCGCGCGGGTGGCCAGCGTCCAGGCGCGCCACATCTCGCCGCCCGCGAGCTTCTCCTCACTGCGCTCGGCCAGCTTGCCCGGCCCGGCGCAGCCGCAGGCGAGCGCCAGCCCCAGCACCAGCAGGGACAAGGGCCTTCGATTCATGACGGGGTCCTCCCTTCGGCCGGTTATCGGCAGGACCGCGTGGGGAATGCACCTCCTCGCGCGGCTGGCGAACGGAGGCCGGCGGGCGGCCGGGCCGGGACCGGTGGGTCGCGTTCCGCCGCTGTTCGCCCCCGGGCGGTCGCACGTATGGACGGTTGTCGGGGGGCGACCCCCGTGCAGCGACCCACACCGGAGACCGAGCCATGATCCGCAGACGTTCCCCACTCGTGGCCGCCCTCGCCTTCCTGGCGGTGGGCGCCCCCGCCCTCGCCCGGGCCGCCGAACACCCCTCCCAGCAGCCGGCTGGCGCCCCGGCCGTCGCTCCGACCGTGCCCCCCGCGGGAGAGGCGCAGGCCGCCAGCGTGAGGGATTCCCGCCGGCCCGCGCAGCCGAGCCCGATGGTGGCCGAGCTCCTCGCCGCGCTCGATCAGCAGCGCGAGCGCATCGCCGGGCTGCGGCGCG
>JBBIHL010000023.1:0-13664 GCA_037447075.1 Candidatus Eiseniibacteriota bacterium
GCGCGTCGTGGAGCCGCGCGCTCACCACCGCGTCCAGCTCCACGTCGGCCACCACCAGCTCCTCCTCGAACATCTCGCCCTCGGCCAGGATGCGCCCGGAGTGGTCCACGATCAGGCTGGCGCCGTCGAAGAGGATCTCGTCCTGGCCTCCCACCAGGTTGACGTAGGCGATCACCGCCAGGTTGTCGCTCGCGCGCGTGCAGAGCATGCGCTTGCGCGCCTGCGCCTTGCCGGCGTGGTAGGGCGAGGCCGACACGTTGATGACGACCTCGGCGCCGCCGTGGATGACCTGGTCGTCGAGCGGCTCGCCCGGATACCAGATGTCCTCGCAGATGTTCACGCCGAACACGGCGCCGTCGCGCGCGAAGACCGGGGTGGACTCGCCGGCGCGGAAGTAGCGGTTCTCGTCGAACACCCCGTAGTTGGGTAGGTAGTGCTTGCGGTACGTGCCCACCCAGGCGCCGTCGTGGAGGATGGCGGCGGCGTTGAAGAGGTCCACGTCGTGCTCCAGGCTGCCGACCACCACGGTCATGCCCCGGGTGAGCGGGCCCAGGGCGCGGGCCTTCTCCACCGCCCGCTCGATGAAGGCGGGCTTCAGGAGCAGGTCCTCGGGCGGGTAGCCGGTGACCGCCAGCTCGGGCAGGGCCAGCAGCTCCACGCCCTGAGCGCGGGCGCTGTCGATGGCCTGGGCGATGCGCTCGAAGTTGCCGTCGAGGTCGCCGACCGTGGCGTTGATCTGGGCGAGGCCGATCCGCAGGTGACGCATGGGCCGCTGATATTGGCCCGGGGGCGGGTGGTCCGCAAGTGGTGGGGTGGACGCATGGTGGCCGGGGGGACTGCGCCGTCAGCGCCGGGAGAGGACCACCGCGGCCTGGCCGGCGCCGTGCAGCGCGGCCGTGAAGCGCCGCACCTCGCCGTAGCGCTCGGGGGGCAGCAGCGCCGGCCGGATGGACCAGGCGCGGTGGAAGCGCAGCAGCCCGCTCTCGGCGCGCCAGTCCGCCTCCACCGTCCCGAAGTCCGTGCGCATCTCCACGCGCGCGGGCAGCTCGTCCACCGCCCAGCCGTCGGGAAGTCCCACGGTCACGGACTCGGCGAAGCTCCGGGCGTGAAGCTCGACCGGCGTGCGCCGGAGCGTATCGGGAAGCGCCAGCGCGCCTCGCGGGGTGAGCACGCCCGGGCGGAAGCTGAGCAGGCGGCCGCCGATCGTGCGGGCGAAGAGCGGCGCTTCGAACTCCACCTCCAGCTCGAAGACCCCTTCATCGGGCCGATCGGTCGGCGAGAGCTCGCCGACCTGGACGCCACCGCCCGCCACCGCCAGCCAGCTCTCGATGACGCGACGGTAGTCCGAAGCCGAGGATTCGCGGAGGAGCCTGCGTTCCTCCGCGGCGGGCTGTCCCACGCTGCGCTCGTGCAGCCGGGCGGCGAGGCCGCCGCGACCGTCCAGCGTTGCCCGGATGCGCCGCTCCTGCCTGCAGGCGTCGGCCGGCGCGACCGGCAGCCTCACGAGCGCGCCCCGCGAAGGCGCTTGGACCAGCGCCAGGGAGCCCTGCTCGGAATCCGGCAGGTCGCCGAGGGTGCAGTGCGGGTCGGTCGGGTCGAAGACCAGCAAGGGCCCTAAGGGCGTCTCCCGCGCCACCGAGGGGAGTTCCACCCCCTCGGGGGCGCGGATGGCGACGATGCAGTGATTGAACTGGGCGGGCCCCGGCCACTCCTCGCGCACGTGGCGCCGGTCGCCCAGATAGACCGGCATCAGCCAGGCCTCCACGCCCGCCTCGGCCAGCAGCGTGCGCATGAGGTTCGCCTTGTCCTTGCAGTCGCCGTAGCCCGTCTGCAGCACCTCGGCGGCGGGGCGGGGGCGGTAGCCCTCGCCGAACCCCGTGCCGAGCGCGATGTGGACGTAGTTCAGGTCCTGCACGTAGCGGCCGATGGCGCGGATCCGGTCCAGAGGCTGCGTGAGCCCGCGGGTGAGCTGCTGCGCGCGCGCCCCGAGCTCGGGGCGCGGGGCGGCCTGCGCCGCAGCCACCTCGTGGAGCCAGCGGGAGACCTCCTCCCAGCCCGAAAACCCGGCGCCGGCCGGGTTGTCGCCGGTCCCGGCGCGGGCCGTGACCGCGAGCCAGGGCACGAGACCCTCCACCTGGGGTCCGTCCGGTTCCACCGGCACGCCCGGCAGGTCCCGCAGCTCCCAGGTCCAGGTGTTCCCGCTGCGCTGGGCCGCGACGGGTTCGTGGTTGAAGATGCGCGCCTCGGGCTCGGCGCCCTCGGGCAGGGTGAGCGAGAAGCGCGAGACCGCCGCCGGCCACGAGCCCTGGAACGGCCATTCCCACTGGGCAAGCAGAGGCCGCTCCTCCACCGTCCACTCCCAGGCGAACAGCGTCCCCGGCCGCGGATCGTCGGCCATGAGGCTGCGGAGTCGGGCGTCGGTCGCGAGCGTGCCCTCACCGGCCAGGGCGATGTCCAACGCATGCTTCCCGCCCAGGGCCACGAGGTCGCCGCCGGGGTTCACCTGCCAGGCCCGCAGTCCGGTCACCTCGCTGGTCCGCTTGAGATAGCGCACGGCGCACGCCGCCGCCGCCTTGCCCCTGGCTTCGAGAACGCGCACCGCGCCGCGCTCCGTGGTCGCCACCCGCTTGCCCGGAGCCACCACGACCTGGCGCTCATGCAGCAGGACCCAGGCGCCGGCGTGGGCGGAGTCCGGGGGGGTCGCCAAGGCCGCCAGCGGCTTGAGCCAGTCGGGCATCGAGGCGCCGTGGGCCGGAGCGGCCGGCCCTGCGGCGGCGAGGGCCGCCGCCACGGTGCATACGGCCCATGAGCCTTTCACCGCTGCTCCTCCGCCCGCACCAGCGTCACCGCCACCCGGTCGCGCTCGTGCACCAGGTCCCAGAACCGCCGCAGCGGCCCGTAGTCCTCGACCGGGAAGTAGATGGCGCCGTTCTCGCCCACGCGGAGCGTGCGCAGGTAGAGCAGCTCGCGCCCGTCGTCGCTCACGGCGATCTGCGCCTGGTAGCGCGCCACCCCGGTCGCTTCCACGGGCCGGGGGGTGTCCAGCGTCTCGAGCTTCCACCCTTCGGGCAGGCGGACGCGCACCGTGTCGCGCTCCTCCCAGGCGTAGCGGAAGTAGACCGGATGGGTGCGCTCGGCGGCGGTGAAGAGCGGCTCGACGCGGGCGTGGAAGACCGAAGGCTCCAGCAGCAGCCGCCGCCCGGTGGGCGTCGCGCGCTCCGGCAGCTTCACGCGGCACGTCCCCAGCAGCGTTCCCGGACGCTCCGCGTCGGTCACCACGCGTGGCTCGCGCAGGGTGAACTCGTCGTCCCGCACCGCCGCCTCCTGCGCGAGGACGTCCGGCAGGCCGATCTCGCTCGTGTCCTGGAGGGCGGCGCGCACGCTCTCGTTGCAATGCCCCTCGAAGGTCAGCCGGACCTCGCCCTCCAGCGTGCCGCCCTCGTCCAGCGAGAGGGTCGCCGCCCGGCCCAGCCGCGAGCGCTCCGGCCCGGCGAGCGGCGTCTCGATGAAGCGGCTCGAATCGCCGTCGCACAGGAGCGCGGGCTGCGCCTCCTCGTCCCACGGGATCATGTCCCACGGGAGCGAGGTCGCCTGGGGGTCGAAGCCGGACCAGCGCCCGCCCAATCGCACCGTGACCTGGAAGGACGAGAGGAAGGCGCCGTGCATCATGCTGCGGTTGAAGAAGAGCGCGGAGTGCGAGGGCACCCGCAGCTCGCGCGTCTCGAGACCGGCCGCGCGCGCCAGGGCCGCAAACGCCCGGTCCGCGTCCCACGGCGTGCCGGCGCGCTGTCGCAGCGCGTCGCGCGCGTTGCGGTTCTCCCGCACGCCGGCGGCCTTCAGGGAGTCCCGGTCGTAGGAGCGCACGATGCGCATTTCGCGCCGGCACCACGCCACCAGACGCTTCACCCGCTCCTCGTCGTCGGCCGCGCCGGCGATGATGGACCTGGCCAGCCGCCGCACGTCGTCGTCGGCGCGGACCCACGCGTCGAACTCCTTGGTGCAGTCCCTTCCGAACTGCGACCAGAACCGCTCCGGCTCGCCCACTCGCTCGTCGGTGTAGTAGAGCAGCATCCAGGCGCGCTGCTGCCCTTCCGGCGGCATGTGGGGCTCGCGGCGGAACGCCCGCTGGTTGGCGGCCACGGTCTCGGAATAGCCGTCCACCTGCTTCGGGGAGGTCACGGCGGCGACGTGGAACGTCATCTGGCGCAGGTAGAGGTCGGGGATGGACAGCGGCTTCAGGTAGTAGACGACCTTCTGGGCCGGCACCTCGAGCTGGAAGTCGAACCGCTCCCAGTGGGCCGCCTGATCGTAGCGGGTCTCGCGGTAGCGGTACTCGACGATCGCCCCGGGCGCGACCGACGGCATCGCGAACGACCGCCTCCGCACCTGCTCTCCCCCCAGGCGAGCGATGGTCTCGCTGAAGACGGCCCCGCGCTCCAGCGGGACCGCGCTGCCGTCGGACCGGATGGTCCGGGCCCGGACGTCGGTGATACGCACGTCCCGCTTGGGAAACGTGATGTGGACCTGGCTCCAGTCCCCCGCGCCCTTGGGCGTGAACACCTTCACCCGGACGTAGTGCTCCCGCGTGGAGCGCAGGCCCGTGGACGAGAGCTCGTCGTCCACCCAGACCTTCCAGAACAGCGCCTCGGCGTCGGCGCCCGGCTCCACCCTGGCCTGCGCCAGTGCCAGCTCCTCGGGCGAGACCGGCTCCCAGTCCGCGGCGGCCCGGGCGATGGCCCAGGCGCCGGCGAGCGCGAAGGAAACTGCCGGCAACAAGCCGAGTGGGGCGCGACGCGTCATGGCGGCCTCGGGTACGATCCCGCGGAGGCGCGGCGGACGGGACGCAGCGGAGCATAGGTCGAGGCCGGTCGGGTGTCGAGGGGCGGCCGCGCGGGGGGCGGCACCGGCGAAGGGCCGAGAGGGTGCCCCGACCGCTCGCCACGCCAGCGCGGTGCGCGGCGCATCACCCGCGGCGCGAACCCGACCGCTCGCCCGCATGGCCCTGACCGTCTCGAGGAGCGCCGGCCATGATAGTCTCCGGCGACCTTCCGTACCCCGGAAGCCATCCGCGCGGCGTGCCACCGCGCTCCATGCCGGAGGACGACGTTGAAACCCACGCGCCTCATCGTGACCGCGCTCGCCGTCGGCATGCTGCTGCTCGGCTACTTCGCCTGGACCCGCAACCAGGACCGACCCGCGCCGGCCGCAGGATCTCGGGGCCAGGGCGGCGGTGAGGCCGCGGGCGGGGGCCCGGAGATGCCGCCGGGCGAGGTGGCTCCTCCGCCGGCGATGGATCCCGGCGTGACGTGGGAGAAGCCGAAGCGATGGCTCGCGGAGCTGGCGTCCTCGATGAGGATCGCCACCTACGTGGTCCCCGCCGCGGCGGGAGATGCGGAGGACGCGCGATGCGCCGTCTACTACTTCGGCCCGGCCGGCGGCGGCAGCGTCGAGGACAACCTGCAGCGCTGGGCGGGCGAGTTCCAGGGTGGCGCCGAGCCGGCCCGCTCCACGAAGGACGTCCACGGGATTCCCGTGACGCGCGCCCGGCTCGCCGGCACCTACCTCGCCCACGGCGCCATGAGCGGCGAGATGTCGGGACCGAAACCCGACTGGATGCTGCTCGGGGCGATCGCCGAGGGCCCGCGGGGTCGCGTCTTCTTCAAGTGCGCCGGACCGAAGAAGACGATGGCGGCCGCCGTCCGGGAGTTCGACGGGATGATCGCGTCGCTGGGGAAGAAGTAGCGCCGCTCCGCTCGCTCGAGCGTCCCCACAAACGAAAGCGCCCGGTCAGGGGACCGGGCGTTCCCGTTTGCGCGGACGCTCTCTCGCGGGGCGTCCGAGGTTCAAGAGGGAAGCGGCGACGTCAGCGCTTGGGTGCCTGGGTGTCGCTTCCGACCCCGCCGCGCCAGGGGCCGTTGGGCCCAGAGCTTTACTGGGTCGCGGTGGGGGCTCTTGAGACGAAGGCGGCGCATCTCGGTGCGCCATCCAGGCGAGCGGAGGAGCAAGTTGCATTCCTCCCAGGCGTCACCCGGCACCTCCGCCACTAAGTGATTATCTCACAAAGCGGCGGGCGAAGGGCGGGCGACGGGGTGGGGGTGGCTCCGGCCAGACCTTGCCGCCCCGAGGCTGCAAATCGCCAGGCAATCCGGCACCCTGCGACCGGCGCGCCCCCGGGACCGGGCGGGAGCGCGGCATGGTGCGGGGCTCCCGCGCCGCCTACGCGCTCCGGATCCACCTCACGATCTCGGGCAGGTTGGGGCGCTTCCCGTAGAGCAGCAGGCCGGTGCGGAAGACGCGCGCCGAGCCCTTGAGCACCAGCCAGGCGCAGCCGGCCAGGATCGCCAGCGAGAGCCCCAGCTGCCACGCGGGCACGGCGGAGCTGGGCGAGACCATCCGCAGCATCATGGTGGTGGCGGCCGTGAAGGGGATCATGGACAAGGTCACCGCCACGGTCCCGTTGGGCTGGGCCAGGATGGTCATGAGCAGGATGAAGGGCACGAAGTTCAAGAACGTGAAGATCCCGCTGATCTGGATGGCCTCGCGCACCGAGCCCGCCACCGATCCCACGCCGGTGAGGATGCTGGCGTAGAACAGATAGCCCAGCAGGAAGTAGAGCCCCGCCGAGACCACCAGCAACGGGCTGGGATGGACCAGGGCCAGGATGGGCCCGGCCAGTCCCGTTCCCATCGCGGTCCAGAAGCCCACCAGCAGCAGCCCCGCCGCGCCCAGGCCGATGAGCTTGCCCCACAGCAGCTCGTCGGGGGTCACCGCGCACAGCAGCGATTCCAGGATGCGCGACTCGCGCTCCTCGGCCAGGCCCTGGAGCAGGTACTGCCCGCCGATGATGATCCCGGTCGCCAGCAGCATGGCGAGGCCGAAGGGCACCAGGAAGTCCGCGACCTCCCGGGCGTCGTCCTTGACCTCGAACCGGTCGGTCCTGGGGTTGAGGGCGAAGTCCTCAAGGCGCTGCGTGGGCCGCACCGCGCGCTCCACGCGGTCGGCGGACGCGTAGGGGGCGAGCAGGCTGCGCGAGAGCCACTGGCGCAGCGGGCTCCGCTCGGCGCTGCTGAACAGGCTGGAGCTGCGCGCGTAGCGCTGGAGGCGGCCGGTCTCCAGGTAGTCGGGCGGGATCACCAGCACCTGCGCCACGTTCTTGGCGCGCAGCGCAGCCAGGGCCTCGTCCGCCGTCCCGTAGAACACCACCGTGGTCGTGAGACGGCGCGGCGTCCGTTTGGAGTCGAAGGGGTTCTCGTCGCCGATCTCGGTGCGGATGGTGCGCTCGGCCTGGGCGAAGAGCCCGGAGGAGTCCACCACGCCAACGGCGGTCAGGCTCTTCAGCGCGCGCAGCCGCTCGTTCACCTGGGGCGCGGCGGTGAGGAACATCATGAAGCCGAAATAGGCGGGGATCCCGAGGGCGGTGAAGATGTAGGCCTTGCGCCGCACGGTGGCCAGGAAGTCGCGCCGCGCCATCACGCGCACGTTGTGCCAGGCCGCCCTCACGCGGGCGCTCCCGCGGTCGCGGCGGCGCCCGCGGGCTCCCGCGCGCTCTCGCCGCGGTCCAGGCCGATGCCCTCCCGCACCACCTTCACGAAGATGTCCTCCAGCGGCATGGCGTCGCGGGCGAAGGACTCCACCTCCACGTCGCGCTCGCCCAGCCAGGCCATCAGCCGCTGCGCCGAGCCGCCCTCGCCGAAGTAGACGCGCTGCTGCCCGTCCACCTGCTGCACGCGCGCCACCCCGGGCGCCTGCGAAAGGTCGGCGGCGCAGCGCACCACCACGGCGTCCTCCGAGTAGCTGCGGCGGATGTCGCGCACCGTCCCGTAGAGCACCATGTGGCCGTGGTTGATCATCAGCGCGCGGTCGCACAGCTCCTCCACCTTGCTGATCTGGTGGGTGGAGAGCAGCACGGTGGTCCCCTGCCGGCGGCGCTCGTCGAGCATCTCCTCGAGCAGCTGGGTGTTGACCGGGTCCAGCCCGGTGAAGGGCTCGTCCAGGATGATGATCTGCGGGCCGCCGATCAGCGCGGTGCAGAACTGCACCTTCTGCTGCATGCCCTTGGAGAGGGCCTGGACCTGCTTCAGGGCCCACTCCTCGAGCTCCACGCGCCGCAGCAGGGCGAGCGCCGCGGCCCGCGCCGCGGCGGCGCTCATGCCCTTGAGCTCCCCGTAGAGCGCGATCGCGTCCACCACCCTGGCGCGCTTGTAGAGCCCGCGCTCCTCGGGCAGGTAGGCGATGTTGGGGCGGCGGGGTCCCGCGTTGGGGGCGCCGTTCACGCGGATGGTGCCCCGGTCGGGCCGGATGATGTCGGTGATCATCCGGATCAAGGTGGTCTTGCCGGCGCCGTTGGGGCCGAGCAGCGCGAAGATCTCGCCGGGCTGGACGCTGAAGCTCACCCGGTTCACCACGGCGCGGCCGTCGTATCGCTTGGTGACGTTCTGGACTTCGAGCATGGGGGCCTCGCGCCGGGAAACGCGCCCGGCCGCGCGGCGACGCCGCGTCGCCGCGGAGCGGTGAATCTAGGCGACCGGGCGGCGGGTGACAACCGGCGCGTGCCGGGCGGCTACGCCGTGGCCGCCGGCCTGGGCGCCCGCACCGGGATCGAGAGCCGCGCGCGGTCCGGCTCGGCTTGGACCACGGTGCCCACCTCCTTGCACAGCGCCGTGAAGCGGCGCGCGAACCACTTGCGGGCGTCGCCGCTCGCCAGGTTCACCTGCTCGAGCGCGATCTGGACCGGCACCAGCTCCAGGCCGGCGACGTGCCCCTGCTCCACGTGCAGGAGGAACAGGGCCGAGAGGTCGTTGCGCAGCTCGGGGTCCACCGCGTAGTCGTCCACGAAGTCGCCGGTGTCGTAGAGGATGAGCCGGCCGCCCAGGACCTCCACGCCCTGGACCAGGTGGGCGCTGTGCCCCCAGAACACGTCCGCGCCCGCCGCCGCCACGCGGCGCGCGAACTCGCGGAAGCGGTCGCTGGGCCGGGGGCGCATGTTGGGCCCCCAGTGGATGGAGAAGATCACCAGGTCGGCCTGGCGCCGCGCCTCGGCCAGCGCCCGCTCCACCCGGGCGAAGCCGGGCTGCTCGGCCTCGACCGGAATCAGGTTGATGCCCGGGGCGTCGGCCGCTGCCGCCCAGGCCGGCGGGTAGTCCGCGAACGCCACCACGGCCACGCGCAGGTCGTCCACCTGGAGCACGGCGGGCGCCTGCGCCTGCGCCAGGTCGGTCCCGGCTCCGGCGTGGCGGATGCCGGCGCCGTCCAGCGCGCGGAGGGTGTCCAGCATGCCCTCCATGCCGAAGTCCACCGCGTGGTTGTTGGCGAGGGACGCGAAGTCCACGCGGCCCACCCGCAGGGCCTGGACCGCCGAGGGGTCGGCGCGGAAGTAGAAGGCCTTGGGCTCGCCATCCTGCCAGCGCTGGCTGCGGGCGGTGAGGGCGCATTCCAGGTTCACCAGGAAGGCGTTGGCCTCCCACAGCAGCGGCAGGACGTCGCCCCAGACGTAGGCGAAGCCGCGGGCGGCGATCGCGGCATCCACGCCGCGCCCGAGCATCACGTCGCCGGCCAGGGCGATGGTGCAGGGTTTGGGCACCGATTCCTCCGCGCGTGCGGCTCGCCGCTTCCGCCGGAGTCTACTGCATGTTCGGTTCCAGGGTGTGGCGCCGGCCCGGCCGCGCGCCGGGGCGCGACTACACGGAGCACACGCGGCAGTCGCCGGCGTACTCGGCGTGGGCGCAGGCCTTGGAGTCCTCCACCGCGAACGCGGGGACGTGCCCGGCCTGGAGCACCTGGCTGCCGCGGCAGCCGTCGCGGAACACGGTGACGCCCTTGCACCCCAGGCGCCAGGCCAGCTCGTAGACGCGACGCACCTCGCCCACGGTGGCGTCGCGGGGCAGGTTCACGGTCTTGGACACGCCGTTGTCGCAGTGGGCCTGGACCGCGGCCTGCATGCGCACGTGCCAGTCGGGGGGCACGTCGTAGGCGGTGGCGAACAGCCGCCGCATCTCCTCGGGGATGGCCGCCACCTCCCGCAGCGAGCCGGTGCGCGACACCTGCTCCACGACGTCGCGCGCCGGCAGGCGCCGGCGCTCCAGCTCCGCCAGGAAGAGCGGGTTCACCTCGGGCAGCTCGGCGCCGTCGAGCACCCGCCGCACGTAAGCCAGGGCGAACAGCGGCTCCACCCCGCTCGAGGTGCCGGCGAGGATGCTCAAGGTCCCGGTGGGGGCGACCGTGGTCACGGTGGCGTTGCGGATGGCCGGCACGCCGCGCGCGGGCCAGGCGCTCCGCGGGTAGTTGGGGAAGGCGCCGCGCGTGCGCGCCAGCGCCACCGAGGCCTCGCGGGCCACGCGGGCGACGCGCTCCATCAGCCGTCCGGCGAGGTCCAGCGCCGCTTCCGAGGCGTAGGGGATGCGCAGCTGGATGAGCGCCTCGGCCAGGCCCATCACCCCGAGCCCGATCTTGCGGTTGCCGCGCACCATGCGCTCGATCTCGGGCAGGGGGTAGCGGCTCACCTCGATCACGTCGTCCAGGAACCGCACGCCCAGGCGCACCAGCTCGTCGAGCTTCTCCCAGTCCAGGCCGTGCGGCCCGGCCAGGCGCGCCAGGTTGATCGAGCCCAGGTTGCACGCCTCGTAGGGGAGCAGCGGCTGCTCGCCGCACGGGTTGGTGGCCTCCATGCGGCCCAGGGCGGGGGTGGGATTCTGCCGCTCGACCGCGTCCAGGAACACCAGGCCCGGGTCCCCGGTGCGCCAGGCGGCCTCGGCGATCGCGTCCCACAGCTCGCGGGCCGCGAGCTTGCGCGCCACCTGTCCGTCCCGGGGGTTGACGAGCGGCCAGGGCGAGCCGCTCTCCACGGCGCGCATGAAGTCGTCGGGAGCGGCCACCGAGAGGTTGAAGTTGGTGAGGGCGCCGGGATCCAGCTTGGCGGTCACGAACTCCACGATGTCGGGATGGGAGGCGTGCAGCACGGCCATGTTGGCTCCCCGCCGCCGGCCGCCCTGCTTCACCACCTCCGTGCCGGTGTCGAACACGCGCATGAAGGAGACCGGGCCCGAGGCGATGCCGCTGGTCTCGCGCACCCGGTCGCCGCGCGGGCGCAGCCGGGAGAACGAGAATCCCGTGCCGCCCCCGCTCTGGTGGATGATGGCCATGTTGCGCGCGGCCTCGAAGATCTCGGGGATGCTGTCCCCCACCGGGAGCACGAAGCAGGCGGCCAGCTGCCCCACCGGGGTCCCCGCGTTCATCAGGGTGGGCGAGTTGGGCAGGAACAGCAGGCCCGACATGGCCTCGAAGTAGCGCTCCTCCATGCGCGCGGCCTCGAGGGGGCCCTCGTGCAGGCGGTCGGCCTCGGCCACCGCGTGCGCCACGCGGCGGAACAGCTCCTGCGGGGTCTCCACCACGCGGCCGTGGTCGTCCTTGAGCAGGTAGCGGTGCTCCAGGACGAGCCGCGCGTTGGGGGTCATCTCGTGGGACATGGGATCGCCTTCGGGTGGGACCGCGCGTCCCCGCGCCGTCCGCGCCCACAGGGTAGCAGCCGCCCGGGCCGATGCCAGGCCCGGCGGGGGGTCCCGGTCGTCGCCCCGCCCCTGGCAGGTCCCTGGCCGCCTTGGCTGGCATTTCGCCGGCCCAGAGGGCGGCCCGCTGCGGGCCATTGCCCGCAGTCGCCTGCCGGGCTTAGGCTTGGGGCCGGAAGGCCTCCGGCGCAGGTCTTGCAGAGGAGAGCCCCGAGCGCACCCCGGCGCCAAGCGCGGCGCCCGATCCGCTCCCTGGAAGATGCCAGCCATGCCCGTCCTGATACACCCCGCGAGTCCGCCCGCCCCGCCTCGGCGGCGCACGGCCCGGGCTCTGGTTGTCCTCGTCGCGCTCACGGCGGCCCTGGGCGGCTGCGAGTGCAACAACAACCCGGTGGCGCCCACGCCGCTGCCGCCGCTCTCCGCCGTGGTGGTGAGCCCCGCGGCGGACACGGTGCTGGTGGGCGAGAGGGTCACCTTCGCCGCGGCGGCCTACGACACCCTGGGCGCCCTGGTCTCCAACGCCAGCTTCATGTGGGCCACCACGGCCCCCGCGGTCTTCACCGTCTCCAACCAGGGCGTGGTGACCGGGGTCTCCGAGGGCTCGGGCTACGTGGTGGCGAGCGCGGGGGGCTTCAGCGACAGCGCGCTCGTCACCGTCCTGCCCGGCTTCGGCTGGTTCGTGCAGCCCAGCGCCAGCACCGCCAACCTCAACGGGGTGTTCTTCCTGGCCGACGGGCGCACCGGCTGGGCGGTGGGCAACTCGGGCACCATCCGCAGGACGACCGACGCCGGGGGCAACTGGGCGCTGCAGGTCTCCAACACCGGCTTCAACCTGCAGAGCGTGTTCTTCCCCACCCCGACGCTCGGAGTCGCCTGCGGCGGGAACGGCGTGGTGGTGCGCACGACCAACGGGGGCAGCACCTGGAGCGTGATGGCCACGCCGGCCGGCGGCTTCCAGCTCAACGACCTCTATTTCGCCAACCCCGACACCGGCTGGGCGGTGGGCAACGGGGGCGTGATCCTGCGCACCGTGGATGGCGGCCAGAGCTGGACGCGGCTGCTGCCCTCCGTGGTGGGGACCCACCTGGTGAGCGTGAGCTTCGCCGGGTCCCGGGATGGCTGGGCGGTGGGCGACAACGGCATCATCGTGGGCACGCACGACGCCGGGGAGTCCTGGTACATCTATCAGCCCTCGGTCACCGGGCAGGGCCTGGACGGGGTGTGGCGGCGCAGCCTCACGCAGGCCTGGGCGGTGGGGCGCACGGGGGACTTCCTGATGACCCTGGCCACGCCCGATTCCGCGGTCTGGCAGCGGCAGAGCGTGCCCAACTACGAGTTGAGCGGGGTGCACTTCCCCAGCGACGCGGCCGGCTACGCGGTCGGCTTCAACGCGCAGAACGGCGCGGGCCTGGTGGTCCGGAGCACCGACGGCGGCCAGAGCTGGACGGCGCAGGACAGCCGCACCAGCTTCCGCCTCAACGACGTCTTCTTCACCGACCCCCTGCGCGGCTGGGCGGTGGGGAACGGGGGCACGATCATCCACACCGCGACCGGCGGAGTGCCGTAGCGAGTCGGCGCATCGCGGCCGGCCGGGCCGCCCGCTCACTCCCGCACCTTCACCACCATCACCGTCATGTCGTCGCCGGGCTCGGCGCCGCCGAGGTGGCCGCGCACCCCGGCGAGGATGCGTTCGGTGGCCTCGCGGGCGGTGAGGTTGCGGGGCAGCGCGGCCACCAGGTCCGCGACGCTCTCCTCGCCGAACATCCGCCCCATCCCGTCTTCCGCCTCGCTGATCCCGTCGGTGTAGAGCACCAGCCGGTCGCCGGCCGCCAGCTCCACCGCGCCCTCCTCGTAGTCCGCGCCCTCCATGATGCCCACCACCACGCCCCCGCGGTCCAGCGCCAGGCGGCGACCGTCGGCGGCCAGCAGCACCGGCGGGTTGTGGCCGGCATTGGAATAGGTCAGCCGCATGGCGCGCTCGTCCACCCGAGCCAGGAAGAAGGTCGCAAACTGGCTCACCGCGGTGCTACGGTAGACGAGGCCGTTGATGTTGCGCAGGATGGCCGCCGCGGATTCCACGGTGTTGGCCTGGGTGCGGAGCGAGGCCTGGAGCATCGAGGAGAGCAGCGCGGCCGGGATGCCCTTGCCCGCCACGTCCGCGAT
>JBBIHL010000024.1:0-13632 GCA_037447075.1 Candidatus Eiseniibacteriota bacterium
TGCCCATCTTCCACGACGGCCAGCTCATCGGCCGGCTCGACCCCAAGACCCACCGCGAGGAGAAGCGGCTGGAGGTGCGCAGCGCGCACTTCGAGCCGTGGGTGGTGGCGGGCGGGCTGCCCCCGGCGGCCTCCTGGGGACGCGTGGACCCCGACGCCGCTCTGGCGGGCCTGGCGGACTCGCTGCGCTCTCTGGCGAGCTTCGTGGGCGCAGAGCGGGCGACGCTGGGCCGGTTCTCGCCGGCGAGGTGGAAGCCGGGGCTGGCCAAGGCGCTGGCGCGCTCGTAGAAGGTGGGTGGGACTCAAGGGCACCTTCTGCCTGGATGAGGTAGGCTGGCCAGCCCACGCGATGGCGTCACACTCCTTGGGGAGGAAGGCGATGGCGATCCGCGTCGTTCAACTCGGCACTCCTCGGACCCGCGGCGAGGGGCTGCGCCTGGGCACGGTTCGCCGCCCGCCGCGGGGAGTGCCCCGAACCGAGTACGCGTCAGGTGACTACTATGACGTCTGGCTGCCGGACCTGGCCCCATCCGAGGAGCTCGTCAAGGTGGCGCTGCGGACGCAAGACGAGCGCCAGTGGCGGACTTTCGTCAAGCGCTACCGCGCCGAGATGAAGCGCCCCGCCGCCGCGCGGCTGCTGCGTCTGTTGGCCGCCCTTTCGCATCACGCGGCCTTCTCGGTCGGCTGCTATTGCGCGGACGAGGCCCGGTGCCACCGCTCGGTCCTCCGTGCCTTGCTCGCGGAGCACGGGGCGCGACTCGAGTGACCCAGACCGTCTCATTGGTGGGGATGACGCCAAACAGCGGCTCGACCTGCCTGGTTACCTGACTGCGGCGGAACCAGCCCGCGCCGGGGTCAGCGCTGCCGCGCCGGCTACGCGCTCCCCCGGCTGGAGGCGCGCATGGGCTTGCCGGGCGCAAGCGTGCTCCCGGGGATCCTCCGGGCGCTCTGGCACCTGCCGCTCTTCTTCATCCCGGGGAGTCGCCGCGAACGTGTTCGTCCGGGCTTACGAGGAGCCGACGCTTTGGCGCCAGTACGGGGTCTCCTACGAGGAGTACGCGCACCGGGTCGGCCGGTGGCTCCCCCACATGCGTCCGGGCGTTCGCGGGCCTTGACGGGAGTAGGCTGACGCCGCTGCCTGCGGCGCTACTCCGGGCTCCCCGCCGCTCGCTCCAGCAGCCGCTCCAGCCGCGCCATCCCCTGCTCGATGGCGTCGAGCGAGACCCCGCCCACCGAGAGCCGGAACCAGCCGTCGTCGCGCTGCAGGCCGAAGGCCTGGAACGGCACCACGGCGATGCCGGCCGCCTCCAGCAGCAGGCGGCGCACGTCCTCGTTGGTGCGGATGTCGCGGCCCAGCACGCGCCGTCCGATCAGGTTGGCGCGCGCCGAGAGGTAGAGCGTGCCCTCGGGTGCCACCGACTCCACCGGCAGCCCGCGGGACTGCATCCGGGCCAGGGCACGGTGCAGTGCCCCCAGCCGTTCGCGCAGCCGCCGCAGCATCTCCGCGCGGAAGGAGTGGAAGAAAGCCGCGTCGTCGAGCAGGGACGCCACCGCCACCTGCTCGGCCTTGGGCGCCCAGGCCCCGACGTGCCCCAGCAGGTCCGACATGCGCGCGGTGACGGCGGGCGCCGCCAGCGACCAGCCCACGCGCAGCCCGGTCGCGGCCAGCGACTTGGAGATCGCGTCGATCAGCACCGTGTAGGGCGTCACCTCCGGGACCAGCGCTCCCGGCGTGAGGGCGCGCCCCGAGTCGAAGGCCAGTGCCCAGTAGACCTGGTCGAACATGAGGAACACCGGCCGCTCGTCCCGCTCGGCCCGGCGCTGGTTCTCCTCCACCACCAGCCGGCAGATGGCGGCCAGCGTCTCGGGGCGCATGTGGGTGCCCGTGGGGTTGGAGGGCGTGCACAGGGCCAGCATTCGCGCCTTGGGCAGCACGGCCGCGATCTGCTCGGGCGTGGGGTGGAAGTGGTGCTCGGGCGTCACCTCCAGCGGGAGCCCGCGCGCTCCCGAGAGGTAGCAGTAGTGGTTGTTGTTCCACGAAGGCACCGGGTAGACCACCGTCTCGCCCGGGTCCACCAGGGTGCGGTAGGTGGCGTAGATGAGCGGGCGGGCGCCGCCCCCCACCAGCACCGAATCCACCGGGTAGTCCAGGCCCAGCTCGCGCCGGTAGAAGCGCGTCACGGCCTGGCGCAGCTCCAGGACGCCGTTGGAGGGCGGGTAGTTGGTGTGCCCCGCGGCCAGGGCCTTCTGCACCCCGTCCAGGAGCGCCGGCGGCAGCGGGAACTCGCGCGGGTCGTAGTCGCCCACGGTCAGGTTGCACACCGGCTTGCCGGCGGCGGTCGCGGCGCGAACCTCGGCCGCGATCCGCAGCACCTCGGAGCCGATGATGCCGCGGGCGAGCTGGGAGAGGGAGTCGTCGGTGACGGGGAGGGTGGGCTCGGCGAGACGGGGGTCGGGCGTCATGGCTTGCGATCCTTCGCGCTGGACGCGTGACGGTTGGGACGCGGACGCCGAAGCCGCCGCAGAATCCTGTTGGGCGTGCTGCCGCGAATCGTGCATGCTCTCGGCGCCCGTGGCGTGAATGGCGCGCACGCTAGCATGCGAGCATGGGAGCGTCAACGAAAGCCGCGATGAGCGACAAGCCCCTGATCGCCGTGTTCGGCAGCGGCACGCTGCAGCAGTCCACGCCGGCCTTCGAGCTGGCCGTGCGGTTGGGCGCAGCCCTGGCCCGCGCTGGAGCGACGGTGGTGACCGGCGGCTACCGCGGGGCGATGGAGGCGGTGAGCAAGGGCGCGGTCGAGGCGGGCGGCGCGGCCATCGGCGTGACGGTGGAGCTCTACGAACAGCGCGGCCCGGCGAACCCCTACCTCACCCGGCGGGTACACATGCCCGACCTCCACGAGCGGCTGCGCTGGCTGGTGAGCCACTGCCAGGGGTTCGTGGTGCTGCCCGGGAGCATCGGCACGCTGACCGAGCTGTTCCTCACCTGGACGCTGATCTCGGCGGGGGGCCGCCCGCCCGCACCCATCGTGCTGCTGGGGGATTCGTGGCGCGAGGTGCTCGGGACGCTGGCGCGGCCGGATTACATACCGGAAGAGCTGGTGCGGTGGCTGACGATCGCCCGCGACGAGGAGGAGGCTGCGCGCGTGGTCGTGGGGGCGGGGGCGGGGCGAACGGTGCGGCACGGCCTGGGGGTGCGGCGAGAGGGATGAGCGGAAGGAGGCCACAATGGCCAGGACCGACTTCAGATCCGTGGACGAGTACATCGCGGCGCAGCCGAGGAACGTCCAGGTAGCCCTGCGACGAGTCCGCAGCATCATTCGCAAGGCTGTTCCATCGGCGGTTGAGGTCATCAGCTATCAGATGCCTGCCTACAGAGTGGCAGAGGGTCCTTTCCTGTGCCTTGGGGGGTGGAAGGAGCACTACTCGCTCTATCCGGCCAGCGATGCCCTTGTTGCGGCATTCGAGGGCGCGCTCACGCCATATAGGGTCAGCAAGGGCACGCTGCGCTTTCCGCTGTCGGAGCCTGTGCCTGCAACGCTGATCGAGCGCATCGCGAAGTTTCGGGCCAAGCAGGTTGCGCGCCAGGCGAAGGGGAAACTGGCGCTACGGAAGAAGGGCAGACGAGCTGCTGCGCCGCCCAACTGCTGTTAGGCTGTCCGGCCAAGCACAGAAGGAACTCCGATGATCACCCGTGTCTGGCACGGTTGGACCACGCTTCAGAACGCCCAAGCCTACGAGCAGCTCCTCCGCACTGAGGTCTTCCAAGGCATCGTCGGGCGCCACATCGAGGGCTTTCGCGGCATTGACCTGCTACGACGGACCCATCCGGATGAGGTCGAGTTCGTCACGATCATGTGGTTTGATACCTTGGCCGCCGTGCAAGCGTTTGCAGGACCAGACTACGAGGTTGCTGTCGTGCCGCCGGCTGCTCGCGGCCTACTTCGTCGGTTCGATGCCCGTTCCGCCCACTATGACACCGTCGAACGTCGCGTCGCTTGACTCGACGGTCGTGCCTGGTCGCCGTGACCCTCAACGGTCTCGTGAGCGTACGCCTCTTGAGCGGCGCAGATTGCCTGCAGGCTATCGAGCGGCAGCAGCTTGAGGGCCCGGGCGGCTGTCCATGCATGCGCGGGTCGGGACTCTACGTGGGCTTCGTGTTCCTGGGCGCAGGGCGGTGTTCTCCTACCTGCTCTTCAGGTCGCGCTGCGTGCCTCGGCTGCTGGCCGGCTGGGGGAGATTCGCGTCGCCGCTGCTCGCGCTCGGCTCGCTCGCGACGCTGCTCTCCCCCTGGTTCGCGGCCAACGCCTCCATGGCTCCCATGGTGCCGATGTTATTCTACGAAGTGCCGCTGGGTCTGTCGCTCCTGGTCAACGGAGCAAGGGTGCCAGCGGCGTACTCGAGTGCAGGGTAGCGAGGTGGCCGCTCAACGACAGCATCCAGCGGACGGTGCATCGCGCCGCCGCCGATGCTGAGCGTCAGCATGGGTCTCACAAGCACCTGCGTTGCAGGATGATGATGCAGCCGAGTTGGACGAAGCCCAGGAGGTTGAGGACATTGTGCTCGCAGGGGCTTGCCTGGACGTTCGTCGGCGGAGAGAACGCGACGTGTCTCAAGTAGGTTGGCCGTGCAGGCGCGCACCCCAGTGGGTACGTACTTCTCTGGTCGGGTGGGCGCACCTTGGCGCGAGGCTCGGGAGGTCGTCCCATGTCGAACACGGAATCAGCGGTGACGGGCGCGGGAGCGCTCGGTCGCGCCCATCCCATCCTTCGCGTGCGAAGCCTGCAGGCGAGCCTGGACTACTACGTGAACGTCCTCGGGTTCAAGGTGGACTGGCAGGCGCCTGGGGTCATCGCGTCCGTCTCGCGCGACCAATGCTGCGTCTTCTTGTGCGAAGGCGACCAGGGTCACGCCGGGGGCTGGATCTGGGTGGGCGTTGGGGACATCGAGCCGCTCTGCGCCGAGCTCCGGGCCAAGGGGGCGAAGATCCGGCATCCGCCCACGAATCACTGGTGGGCGTACGAAATGCAAATCGAGGATCCCGACGGGAACGTCCTGCGGATCGGCTCGGAGCGGAGACAGGATCGCCCCGATGGCGAGTGGCTCGACATGCGGGGCAACCGGTGGGTCGGCCCGCCGGGAGGCGGATCGGCGCGAGTCGAAGACGGCTAGCTTCGAGCCGTCCATGTTGGCACGCCTGCAGGGAAGCCTGGCCCGCCGACGGTTGCTTCGGATGGCGCACGCGCCGGCGCACCGCCGGCGTGGTTCTCTGCTAGGATGAACGTGGCTGGCGCCGAAGGCCAGCGCGCCAGTCGGGAGCCCCATTCCCCATGAATCCCCTCACCGCCACCGACCCGCTGCTTGCCCACCGCGCCGAGTTCCCCATCCTCGCGCGCACGCTGCACTTCATCTCGCACTCGCTGGGCGCCATGCCGCGCGGGGTGTTCGACTCGCTCGAGCGCTACGCGCGCCTGTGGGACGAGCGGGGCATCCGCGCCTGGGAGGAGGGCTGGCTGCGGCAGGCGGTGGAGCTGGGCGACCTGCTGGCGCCCCTGATCGGGGCCGAGCCGGGCTCCATCTCCATGCACCCCAACGTCACGCTGGCGCAGGCGGTGGCGCTCTCGTGCGTGGAGTGGAGACCGCCGCGCAATCGCCTCGTTTGCACCGAGGAGGATTTTCCCTCCGTCCTCTACCTCTACGAGGGCCTGGAGCGCCGGGGCGCCGAGGTGGTGCGGGTGCGGGCCCGCGCGGGCCGCCGCGTCCCGGCCCAGGACATCGTCGCCGCCATGGACGAGCGCACGGCCGTGGTGGCGGTCTCCCACGTGCTCTTCCGCACCGCCGAGGTGCTGGACCTGGCCCCGATCTGCCGCCGCGCGCGGGAGCTGGGCGCGCTGACCCTGATTGACGCCTACCAGTCGGTGGGCACGGTGCCGCTTGACGTGCGCGCGCTGGGCGTTGACCTGCTCACCGGGGGCTCCGTCAAGTGGCTGTGCGGCGGGCCGGGCGCCGGCTACCTCTACTGCCGCCCCGAGCTGGCCGCGCGCCTGCGGCCCACCCTCACCGGCTGGATGGCCCACGAGCAGCCCTTCGTCTTCGACCCGGCGCCGATGCGCTACGCCGAGGGCCCGTGGCGCTTCCTCACCGGGACGCCCGCCGTGCCCGCGTTCTTCGCGGCCCGCCCGGGCTACGAGATCGTCAGCCGCATCGGCGTCGCGGCTGTCCGCGAGAAGTCGCTGCGGCTCACGCAGCGGATGATCGAGCTGGCCGACGAATACGGTTTCCGGCTGGTCTCGCCGCGCGAGCCGGAGCGGCGCGGCGGGACGGTCGTGATCGACGTCCCGGACGCCGAGCGCGTGTGCCGGGAGGCGCTGCGGAGCGATTTCCTGCTGGACTTCCGGCCCGGCGTGGGCCTCCGGCTGGCGCCGCACTTCTACACCCGCGACGACGAGGTAGAGGAGGCGATGCGGCGGGTGAAGCGGCTCGCCGAGGGCGGCGCCTCCCGCTGACGGCGGGATTCCCGCGATTCAAGCCGGCCGGGCGAGCGCCCAGCTCCGCTTCTCGTAGAAGCGGTTGACCGAGCGCCACACGCTCAGCTCGATCCGGTTGCCGAGTTGCGCGAACAGCGCGCGAGCGGTCTCGCGGTCGCCCGCGGCGACGGCCAGCTCGCAATACGCGCTCTTGATCTCCAGCGACACCGTGTCGCGCTCGAGCATCGCCTGGAATCCGGCCCGGGTCCGCTCCCAGGAGGCGGCGGACTCGGTGAAGATGTTCCCGTAGTATCCGAGCTGCGACCAGACGACGTGGGCGTACATGACGTCGCACTCGGGCTGGGGCAACTGGCGCGTGCTCGCGTCGGCGAGCGCCTCCCACTCGCCCTCCGCCCCGTACCAGCGGGGCATGTAGTACTGGGCGCCTTGCCGGAAGTAGCCGTCGTAGTCGGGATGGCGGGCGATGGCTTCCGACAGGAGCGAGTCGTATTCCTGCCGCGACCAGCCCTGGCCCAGGGCGACCCGCTGTGCCGCCTCCCACCAGCCGGGGCATCGCTCGGGGAGCGCGTTCGCCACCTCGAGCGCGCTCCGGGCCTCGCGCAGCCGGAGGCGCATGAGGTTCCACCCTTCGTCGGAGACCGTGTAGCCGTAGCCGCCGCCCCGGGCATACCAGGCGTGGCCGGTCAGCGCGTAGGCCAGGGCCACGGGCGCCGTGATGGAACGGGGTCGCGCCTCGCTCCATGCGCGCGCCTCCTTGACGAGCCGGGCCCACGACCGCTCCGTCTGGTCCTCGTTCCACAGACTGAAGCCGTCGAGGTAGAAGTGGTGGAGCTTCCACCGGCCGTTGCCGAAGCGCGCCTTGCTGGCGCGCAGCTCGGCAGCCATCTGCTCCAGCTGGTCGTAGTCGCGGGCCAACAGCAGCCGGCGCACCTCGCGGCCGAAGGCGCGGCGGAGGCCCCGGGCGTCGCTCACGGTGTAGGAGTGTCCGGCGGCGCTCTGTGACGCGGGGCGCGGGATCGCGCATCCGGCCGCCGCGATCGCCACCGCGAGCACGAGCAGCAGGAAGATTCTCATGGGTCCTCGGAAGCTCGAAGCCTGAAGGCGGCGGCGGCGCGGAGTGCCACCCTGGGGTTATCGGCCACCCGTGGCCTGTTGAAGAGGGCGTTCGCTGGCGGAGGAGGCCGGCCGGCAAGCGACCCTGGCGACCGCGGCGGGGGGCTGCTAGATTAGGCCGGAGTCGCCGACACCCACTCCCACCCTCGCGAGGAGCGCCACATGGACGGGGCCCAGGTTATGGAAGAGCACCCCTTGAAGATCGTCCGCGACCCCAAGGTCTACCTGGTGGGCCGCCAGGTGGTGGACCGGGCCGAGATGGACCGCTTCCTGGCCGAGCACGGCATCTCGTGGAGCACCGACAGCGAGGTGGGCGGGGAGATGCTCTCGGAGGCGGCCGGGCGCGTGTGCTACATGTCCTACGGCAAGGGGCGCAAGACCAACCAGGAGTTCCTCGCCAACCTCATCGCGGTAGGGCACGGCTCGGTGCTGGAGCACGCGGTGTGGAACTTCCTGGTCACGGGGGTGTCGCGCTCCTTCACCCACGAGCTGATCCGCCACCGGCACTTCTCCTACTCGCAGCTCTCGCAGCGTTACGTGGACGAGTCGGACTCCGACTTCATCGAGCCGGACGTGATCGCCGCCGACCCCGAGCTGCACCGCATCTGGGTGGAGGCGGTCGAGGCCGCCCGGCGCGCCTACAACGCGCTCATTCCCGGGCTCGAGAAGCGCTACGCCGCGGTGCCCGAGAAGACGCTGCGCCGCAAGCTGGCACGGCAGGCGGCGCGCAGCGTGCTACCCAACGCCACCGAGACCAAGATCTTCGTCACCGGCAACGCGCGCGCCCTGCGGCACTTCATCGAGCTGCGCGGCAGCGAGCACGCCGACATCGAGATCCGCAAGGTGGCGGTGGCCATCCTGCGCCTGATGCAGCGCGAGGCGCCCTCGCTCTTCGGCGACTACCGCCTGGAGCCGCTGCCCGACGGGACCTTCGCCACGCGCACCGACCACATGAAGGTGTAGCGACCGGCCGCGCGGGCCGCCGCGCGGCCGGCGCCCGCATGAGCGCCCCCCCCGAACGCGACCCCCGCTGGGACCAGCGCCCGGTGCGCTGGGTGGAAGGCGCGGGCGTGCGCGAGGGGCTCGACCCGGTGGCGGTCGAGAGGCCCCTGGAGATCCAGGTGGACGGCCGCCCGGTGAGCGTCACGCTGCGCACCCCGGGCGACGACGCCGACCTGGCACTGGGGTTCCTGGCCAGCGAGGGCCTGATCTGGACGAAGGGCGACGTGGCGGGCCTCGAGACCCGCGCCGCGGACTGCGCCGACGAGCCGGACGCGGTGGACGTGCGCCTGGGCCCGGACGTGCGCTTCGACTGGGCGCGCTTCGAGCGCCACTTCGCCGCCACCGCCGCCTGCGGGCTGTGCGGGCGCGCGCATCTGGATTCGCTGCGCGCCGGCCTGGAGCCCATCCCGCCCGGGCCGCCGCTTGCGCTGGAGGCGCTCCAGGAGCTGCCCGGGCGCCTGGCCGAGCACCAGCAGACCTTCGCACGCACCGGCGGGCTCCACGCCGCGGCCTGGCTGGACGAGCGCCTGGAGATCCGCGTGGTCCGGGAGGATGTCGGGCGCCACAACGCGGTGGACAAGGTCGCCGGCTGGTGGTGGGGGGCGGGGCTCCTGCCGGTGCGCCGTGGGCTCCTGTGGGTGAGCGGGCGCGCCGGCACGGAGATCGTGCTCAAGGCGCTGCGGGCCCAGGTGCCGGTCCTGGCCTCGGTCTCGGCGCCCTCGTCGCTGGCGGTGGACCTGGCCGAGGCGGGGCGGCTCACCCTGGTGGGCTTCCTGCGGCCCGGGCGCTGCAACGTCTACACCCACCCGGAGCGGGTGAGCGGGTAAGAGGGTCCGCGGGGCGAAAGCCAGTCCTACGCCCCTAGCCGCCGCCGCAGCAGCTTGGCCCGCTGGCGGCTCACCGGCACCTCGGTGGGCGTCCTTTCATGCGTTGCCGTGCCGCCAAGTATCGCTTGACGGACCCCGGCTCCGGGCGTTGAATGACGATCGAAGGCACCTTCTTCCGTCAAGCCTCCCTACACGGGCACTCCCCGGCAGTGGGTCACTTCCACGAAGTGGTGCAGCTGCCGCCATGTCGCTGCCTGTCCATCACCGCCCAAGGGCTCGGGCGTGACGGTCCCCGCACTGAACGGCGGCAAGCCGGCCCCACGCCGGCGGCCAGCACGAGATGCTGGACCTCGTGCTCGCCTCGAAGGCCTCCATTCCCCTGACAAGGAAGCCCGCAAGGGAGGCCACACTCATGTATCGTGCTCGATGGTTGCTGGCCCTCGTCCTGCTCCTGCCCGGGACCTCATCTGCCCTCCAGCTGCGCTGGAGGTCGGGTGGGACCGATCTCACCTTCACGTCGGCGATCCGGTGCACGCTGGTGGTGCAGGCCGACCTCGCGGAAGCCCGCCTGCCGGCGGAGTGGCGCCTGCTGTGGGTCGCCGACGGCTCGCCCATCCAGTTCGTGGCGCTGGATTCCCTCGAGGCCTGCCGGCTCGACGAGGCCGACGTGTCCCGGATCGATGGTCCGGCGACCGCCGCCGACAGCGCCGCCAACCTGATCACGGAGCACTTCTGCTCGGCCGGGGGCGACGCGGCGACGGTCGCCCGGCACGTCCTGGACCTTGCGGCGGGCAGCCGCGGCAAGCTCAAGGCCGTGGCGCTCGACCGGAACGACCCGGACTCCAGCCGGGTGATCGAGTCGAACGAGGTGACGTACAATGGAGGGGTCGCAGGCGGCTATCCGCCCGTGATCCTGCGCGCTTCGAGCGTCCACCAGTCGCTCCAGCTCCGAGTGACGGCGATCGGCTCCGGCCTGGGCTCGACAAGCACGATGAGCGTCATCGCATTGGATTCCTCCTGGTCTCTGCCGCTCACGGTCACGGCGCGGAGCGACGCCTCGATCACCGGCGTGGCTTCCGTCGCGGCTCTGTTGCCGGCGTGCCAAGCGAGCGTTGGGTCAGAGAGCGGGGCGGCGTCGGCGGCGTCCCTCCGGCGGACGAGGAGCCGCCCTTCAGCCCGGAGGGGTGCGTGAGCCAGTACATCGAGAATCTGCTCCGGCCACCGCCGCCGCTGCACGGCTTCACGATCCAGCCGAAGGACTTCGCCTTCGCGCGCGGCTTCGTGGACGAGTCCAGCAACCGCTACGCGCTGCACCTCTTCTACATCCGGCACAACAACTGGTACTATGAGGGCCCGCCCCAAGAGTGGCGCCCCGATCTCGACGAGAAGAACATCGGCCACATCTGGACGACCGACTTCGAGACCTGGAAGGGTCCCGGTGGACCGAACCAGCCGGACACCACGGCGCTGGCCGTGCGGCCTGGCAAGTTCGACGAATTCCACGTGTGGGCGCCCACCATCGTCCAACGCGGCCCCCTCTTCCACATGTTCTACACCGGTGTCCGGAACGAGGGCGGCAAGGAGCACCAGCGCATCGGGGTTGCAACCTCGTACGACCTCAACACCTGGAGTCCGGGTGACACGGTGGTGCTGAGCGCTCCCCAGGTCCCGTGGGCCAGCAAGGATCCGGTGGATTATGGACACGCCCAGCAGCTCCGGGATCCCTTCGTGATGGAGGACCCGATCAACGCGGGGTGGTGGCTCATGTACTTCGTGGCGGTGGACTCGGTGTTCGCCCCCAAGATGGCCGTTGGCGTGGCAAGGTCGCAGGACTTGCGGACCTGGGGGGCTGATGAGCTCCCCCTGCGCAGTACCGAGAAGCCCACGTTCCAGGGCCCGACAACCGCCGTGGAGTCCCCGCACGTCTTCCGTCACAACGGGCAGTGGTGGCTGCCCTACACGGTGAACCAGACCCAGGTGTTCTTCGAGACCACCGCCAGCGTCGATCCCACGGACCCGGCCGTCGCCAGCTGGACCGACCCGGTCCGGCTGTGGGACGTCACCGAGGGGCGACCGGCGGAGCTGTTGTACTGGCACGCGACGGAGTACCTTCGGATCAACCAGACCGAGTACCTGGCGGCCTTCAACGACAACGCGACTTCGATTGATGTCAAGCGGATGTTCCCGCCGGCGAACGCGGCGGTGGATAGCTTCCTGCTGACCTGCCCGGCGATCGCCCCGGTGGCGGTCCGGGACCGCCCTGTCGAGGAGGTGCGCTTGGCTGTCTCACGGCCGCGGTGGGGCTCGCCCGACGTGCGCTTGCGGGTCGAGCTGCCCTGGCGGATGCCGGTCCGGCTCACGGTCCACGACATCGCAGGTCGGCGGCGCTCGACGCTCCTGGACCGGGAGCTGCCGGGAGGCGTCAGCGAGGTGGTGTGGGACGGGCGCGATCCGGTCGGCACGCCGGTGGCAAGCGGGATCTACTTCATCCGGCTCACCTGCGCCGGGGGCATGCGGGTCTCCAAGATCGTGATGCTCCACTAGCTGGCGGACCCGATGGGGAGGACTCCGACGCGCATCTTGCTTGGCATCGCCGTGCTGGCCACAGGCCTCGGGGCTGGGACCGCGAGATCGGGCGAGGAACTGCCAGCCTGGCAAGTGATGCCCGTGGACACTTCGCGAGTGTCTTGGAGCGACGCCCGGTGGACGCCTCGTCCGCCGTGGTCCCGGATCACTCCTCGTCTGCGCTGGTCGGCCGGCGGGGAGTCAACCCAGGGCCTAGGGGCCGGCTCGGCGGCGGTGGGACCTCAATGGAGCTGGATCCGAACCGCGGGCGAGCCGGCCGTGGACCCGAACCTCTGGGGGGCCAACGGGAACGTGCTCGACATCGCCCGTGCGGGGAACACGCTCTATATCGCGGGCTCGTTCCGCTCGGTGGGTGAGAACAGCGGCGGGTTCGTGCCGATCGATGCCCGGACCGGTGAGGCGCTGAGGCCGTTCCCCAAGGTGGCGGGTTCCGTCTACGCGATCGTCCCGGACGGGTCGGGCGGCTGGTACGTCGGCGGCGAGTTCACGGCCATCGGCGGCAAACCCCGGTCCTGCCTGGCCCATGTCCGCTCGGACGGATCGGTGTCGGACTGGAATCCAAGCGTGACCGGGTCTCCGGGGTACATCGATCCGCCTGCGGTCTCGGCGATCGCGGTAAGCGGCGATCGAGTATTCGTCGGTGGAGGCTTCCGCGAGATTGGCGGGCAGTCGCATGAGAACTTCGGTTGCGTTGATGCACGAACCGGCGCGGTGCTGAACTGGAATCTGGACACGGATGTCAGCGGTTGGGTCTACACGCTCGCGGCCAGTGACAGCACGGTGTTCGTGGGCGGCTACTTTTTCAGCATCGGCGGGCAGTCGCGCAGTTGCCTGGCGGCGGTCGATGCGTCGAGCGGTGCGGTGAAGCCCTGGCAGGCGGACGCGGGTGGAGGCGTGTGGGCCCTCCTCGTCCGGGGGGACACGCTGTTCGTGGGTGGCGAGTTCGGTCGGATCGCTGGAGGCTCTCGTCCCCTGCTGGCAGCCATTGACATCGGTACGGCCCAGCTCCTGCCGTTCGACGCGCACGCCAGCGGGATATACCGCGACTATGTCCCACGCCCGAGGGTGATGGATCTGGTCTTGGTCGGAGACACACTTTACGCGGGAGGGCTCTTTACAGAGATCGGTGGTCAGATCCGATCGAGCATCGCTGCCCTGGACGTTGCGACGGGTGCCGCCTTGGCCTGGGCTCCCGATACGTTGGGACCGCGCTATGAGGGGTTCCCGCCCCCACCTGTCGCGACACTGGCTGTGAGCGGCGGGACGGTCTACGTCGGGGGATCGTTCGAGACTGTAGGAGGGCAGAGTCGCCCATTCGTGGCCGCGCTGAACAGGGAGACCGGGGCCGTTTCAGCGTGGAATCCCAAGCCTGATCTGACGGTAGTTACACTTGTCGCGAGCGGTGAGACGGTGTACATGGGCGGCATCTTCAGCTCGGTGGGCGAGTGGAGGCACCGGGCGGGACTCGCTGCGCTGGACCTG
The DNA here is from genome assembly GCA_037447075.1 of Candidatus Eiseniibacteriota bacterium. Lineage (GTDB taxonomy): Bacteria > Eisenbacteria > RBG-16-71-46 > RBG-16-71-46 > RBG-16-71-46 > JBBIHL01. Next base: position 13,498 of record JBBIHL010000024.1, read on the forward strand.
ACCACCGGGGCGGTGAAGCCCTGGAACCCCAACCCCGACGGCATCATTTGCACCGCGGTCGCGGTGAGCGGAGCCCGGGTGTACGTGAGCGGAGACTTCTCGAACATCGGCGGGCAGCCCCAGCCGCGGCGCTTC
>JBBIHL010000025.1:0-3523 GCA_037447075.1 Candidatus Eiseniibacteriota bacterium
GCCTATGGCGTGGCGGCGCTCTCTGTCGCGGGCCTTTGGTGGTTGAGCCGCAACCGTGGCCGTGAGGCGCAGGTTTGGGCGTTGAGCCTGCTCATCCTGGCGGCGTTGTTGTCCGGGCCGTATAACTGGGACCACTATACCGATTGGGCCATCATCCCTCTGGTGCACTTCGCCCGGCCCGAATTTCTGCGCCGTTATGGGGCGTTGTTGCTGGTGGGCGGCGTGCTGTTCGCCCTGCCGACTTTCACTTATACTCCCGCCCAGGTGGCTGACTCTCCCTGGCTGAAGTTATTGACAGGGCAGATGACCCTCGGCCTGCTCATCTGGTTGAGCATCGGCGTTCTCTGGCTGCGGCGCTGGCCCGCCGTTCAGGTCGGCGTCATCGTTGATCCACCCGCCCGACACCAACAACCTGTAGCGACGCATGGCTAAAACCAAGACCCAATTCGTCTGCCAGCAGTGCGGGCGCGTGGCGGCCCGGCAGATGGGGCGCTGCCCGCAGTGCGGCACGTTCAACTCGATGGTCGAGCAGATCGTGGCCGAGCCGGCCCGGCCCGGCGCGCGCGTCCCGTTGAGCGGCGCGCGCTCCACGCCCAAGACCCTGCGCCAGATCGAGGGCGACACCGACGCGCGCTGGGCCGTGCCCATTCACGAGTTCTCGCGCGTCCTGGGCGGCGGCATCGTGCCCGGCTCGCTGGTGCTGGTCGGCGGCGACCCCGGCATCGGCAAGTCCACGCTGCTGCTCCAGGCGGCGGCTTGCCTGGCCGCAGGGGGACGGCGCGTGCTCTACGTGAGCGGCGAGGAGTCGCCCGAGCAGGTCCGGCTGCGCGCCGACCGCCTGGGCGAGCCGCCGGCGGACCTGCTGCTGCTGTGCGAGACCGACCTGGAAGCCGTGCTGGCGGCCGCCGACCGGGTCAAGCCGCAGGCCCTGGTGGTGGACTCCATCCAGACCCTGGCGCGCGCCGACCTGGAGGGCGGCCCCGGCAGCGTGACCCAGGTCCGCGAGTGCGGCCTGGGGCTGCTGGGCTTCGCCAAGGAGGCGGGGGTGGCGGTGTTCCTGGTGGGCCACGTGACCAAGGACGGCGCGGTGGCCGGCCCCCGCGTGCTGGAGCACATGGTGGATGCCGTCCTCTACCTGGAAGGGGAGCGCTACCAGCACTACCGGGTGCTGCGCGCCGCCAAGAACCGCTTCGGGTCCACGCACGAGCTGGGGGTCTTCGAGATGGGGGAGCGCGGGCTGTCCGAGGTGGCCAACCCGTCGGCGGCCTTCCTCTCGGACGCGCGCGGGGGCTCGCCGGGCGCGGCCGTGGTGGCGAGCCTGGAGGGGAGTCGGCCGCTGCTGGTGGAGCTCCAGGCGCTGGTGTCCTCGTCGCCCTACGCCACCCCCCAGCGGGTCTCCTCGGGCTTCGATGGCCGGAGGCTGGCGGTGCTGCTGGCGGTGCTCGAGCGGCGCGTGGGGCTGCGGCTGGGGCACCACGACGTGTTCGTGAGCGTGGCGGGCGGGCTGACCCTGGACGAGCCCGGGGTGGACCTGGGCGTGGCCCTGGCGGTCGCCTCGTCGTTCCGCAGCCGGCCGGTGCGCGCCGCCACGGTCGTGATGGGGGAGGTGAGCCTGGCCGGAGAGGTGCGGCGGGTGATGCGGCTCCCCGATCGGGTGCGCGAGGCCGTGCACCTGGGCTTCGCGCGGGCGGCGGTCCCGGAATCGCAGGCGCAGGAGGCCGCGTCGCTGGGCGTGGAAACGGTGGCGGTGGCCGGGGTGAGAGACGCGTGCGAGCGGCTGCTTGAGCCCCGGGCGGTCGAGGACGAGGCCGAGGTCCCCGGGGGCACCGGCGCGCGGGAGCCGCGCGCGTGAGCGTGGGCGCGCTGCTGCTGTGCGCCGGGCGCGGGGCGCGGCTGGGGCGCGACGAGGAGAAGGCGCTGGTGCCGCTGGCCGGCCGGCCGCTCTTCGCCTGGAGCCTGGAGGCGCTGCAGCGGGCGGAGGCGGTGCGGGACGTGATCCTGGTGGGCCCCCCCGCCCGGCTGCGCCAGGCGCTCGAGGGCCGTTCCCTGGAGAAAGTCGCGGCCGTGGTGGAGGGCGGGCGCGAGCGCCAGGATTCGGTGGCGGCCGGCTTGAAGGCCCTCCCGGGGGACTGCAGCTTCGTGGCCGTGCACGATTGCGCGCGCGCGCTGGTCACCCCGGAGCTCGTGGAGCGCGTGGTGGCCGACGCCCTCCGGCACGGCGCCGCCGTCGCCGCGCTCCCGGTGGCCGACACGCTCAAGCGCGCCACGCTGGGCACGGTGGACGCCACGGTCCCGCGCGCGGGGCTGTGGTGCGCGCAGACGCCGCAGGTCTTCCGCCGCGACTGGCTGGAGGCGGCCCATGCCCAGGCGCAGGGGCGAGCCACCGACGACGCGGCCCTGGTGGAGGCGCTGGGGCACGCGGTCCACCTGACCGAGGGGGACGCCGTGAACTTCAAGGTGACCACCGCCCGCGATCTCGAGCTGGCCGAGGCCTGGCTGGGGAGGCGCTGATGGCGTTGCGGGTGGGGATCGGCTACGACGTCCACCGGCGCGCGGAGGGGAGGCCGCTGGTGCTGGGCGGCGTTCGTCTGGAGAGCCCTTGGGGGCTGGAGGGGCACTCCGACGCCGACGTGCTCGCCCACGCGGCGGGGGACGCGGTGCTGGGCGCGCTGGCGCTGGGAGACCTGGGGACCCACTTTCCGCCCTCCGATCCGCGCTGGAAGGATGCCTCCAGCCTGGACCTGCTGCGCCGCATCCACGACATGGCGGTGCGGCGCGGCGCGAGCGTGGTGAACCTGGACGCCACGCTGGTGGCCGAGGAGCCGCGAGTGAGCCCCTTCTACCGGGCGATGCGCGCCAACCTCGCGGCGGCGCTGGCGATGAGCGAGGAGCGGGTGAGCGTGAAGTCCACGACCCACGAGCGGCTCGGCGCGCTGGGACGCGCAGAGGGCCTGGCGGCCTGGGCGGTGGCCCTGGTGGAGCTGCCGTGAGGGACGCCGGGGGGAGCGCGGCCGGGCGGCAGGCGAGCGTGCGGGTGCGATTCGCGCCCAGCCCCACGGGCTGGCTGCACGTGGGCGGAGCGCGCACCGCTGTTCAACTGGCTCTTCGCCCGGCAGCGCGGGGGCGCGTTCGTGGTGCGCATCGAGGACACCGACGTGGAGCGCTCCAGCCCGCAGAGCGAGCAGGGGGTGCTCGACGACCTCGCCTGGCTCGGCCTGGCCTGGGACGAGGGTCCCGACCGGGGCGGACCGCACGGGCCCTACCGACAGAGCGAGCGCCTGCCGCTCTACCGGGAGCGGGCGCGCCAGCTGCTGGCGAGCGGCGCGGCCTACCCGTGCTTCTGCACCGACGCCGAGCTGGAGGAGCGCCGGCGCGAGTCGCTGCGGCGCGGCGAGCCGCCCCACTACGACGGCCGCTGCCGCGCCCTGACCGAGCCGGAGCGCGCCCGGCGCCGCGCCGAGGGGCGTCCGGAGTCGGTGCGTTTCCGGGTGGAGCCGGGCGACTGGACGCTGGAAGACCGGGT
>JBBIHL010000025.1:3548-13572 GCA_037447075.1 Candidatus Eiseniibacteriota bacterium
CGGGCATGGTGGGCGACTTCGTGCTGGTGCGCGCCTCGGGACTCCCCACCTACAACTTCGCCGTGGTGGTGGACGATCTGGAGATGCGCATCACGCACGTGCTGCGCGCCGAGGAGCACCTCCCCAACACGGCGCGCCAGCTCATGCTCTACCGCGCCCTGGGGGCGGCCCCGCCCCGCTTCGCCCACCTGCCCCTCATCCTCAACGCCGACCGCTCCAAGATGAGCAAGCGCACCGGGGAGGTCTCGGTGGCCGTGGCGGAATACCGCGCCCAGGGCTTCCTCCCCCAGGCGATGGTCAACTACCTGGGCCTCCTGGGCTTCCATCCCTCCTCGGACCGCGAGCTGTTCACCCTGGAGGAGCTCGTCCAAGAATTCGACCTGGACCGCGTGGCCAAGGCCGGCGCCGTGTTCGACCTGGCCAAGCTGCGCTGGTTCAACGCGCACTACCTGCACACCCTCGACGGCGCCGCCCTCCGCGAGGCCGCGTCGTCGTTCCTCCCGGCCGCGGCGCGCGGCCTGCCGCGCGACCGGCTGGAGAAGCTCCTGGAGGCGGTGCGCGGAAACCTCTCGGTGCTGGGTGATGTCGGCCCCGAGCTGGACGTCTTCGTGCGGGAGGAGGTGGCGTTCGAGCCGGAGGCGCGGGCCGCGATGCAGGGGGCGCCGGACGGGCTGTTCGAGCGGGTCGCCGGGCGGCTCGAGGCACTTGCGCCCTGGGATGCGGAGCGGGTTAAATCCGGCATTCTCGAGGCCGGCCAGGCGCTGGGCCTCAAGGGTCGCGCCCTCTTTCAGCCGGTGAGGGCGGCGCTCACCGGGCGTACGCACGGGCCGGAGCTGCCGCGGGTGGCCGAGCTGCTCGGGCGCGAAGCGGTGTTGCGGCGCCTGCGGCGGGCGGGGCGGGCCGCGGCGGAGCCGGCGGAATGAACCCCATGAAGATCGCGGTGCTGATGGGCGGGAACTCGGCCGAGCGCGAGATCTCGCTGAAGACCGGGCGGGGCGTGGCGGCGGCGCTGCGCACGCTCGGCCACGACGTGGCCGCCCTGGACGCGGCCAACGGCCGCCTGCTCCCTCCCGGCCAGGAGGACCGCTCGGCCCCGGCCGAAGGCGCGCTGGTCAGGGCCGAGCCCGCCGAGCTGGTGCGGGCCGCCAGCTTGAGCGATGTCGACGTGGTCTTCGTGGCCCTCCACGGCGGCGCCGGCGAGGATGGCACGCTGCAGGCGCTGCTCGAGCTCGCCGGCAAGCCCTACACCGGCTCGGGGGTGCTGGCGAGCGCGCTCGCCATGAACAAGTCCATGGCCAAGCGCATCTTCGAGCACGAGGACATCCCCACTCCCCGCTGGCGGCTGTTCGACGCCGCGGGTGACCTGAGCCCGCGCGTCTTCGACGCGCGCGAGCTGGGCGGCTACCCGCTGGTGGTGAAGCCCAACGCCCAGGGCTCCACGGTGGGGCTCACGGTGGTCCAGCGCGCCGAGGACTTCCCGGCGGCGCTCCAGCTCGCGGCCGGCTACGGCGACCAGGTGCTGGTGGAGGAGTTCATCCCGGGCCGCGAGGTCACGGTGGCGGTCCTCGGCGGCGAGCCCCTGCCGGTGGTGGAGATCGTCCCCCGGCACGGGCTCTACGACTACGAGTGCAAGTACACCCCGGGCATGAGCGAGTACCGCGTCCCCGCGCCCCTTCTGGCCGGCACCGCGCGCCGGCTGCAGGAGCTGGGCGCGCGCGCGTCGCGGGTGCTGGGCTGTCGCGGGGCCGTGCGGGTGGACTTCCGGCTTTCCACCTCCGAACAACCCTATTGCCTCGAGGTCAACACGATCCCGGGCATGACGCCCACCAGCCTGCTGCCCATGGCGGCCAAGGCGGCGGGCCTTTCCTACGAGCAGCTCGTCCAGCGCGTGGTGGAGCTGGCGCTCGATGAGGCGCGGCGCCGCGCACCGCGGGCCGTCGAGCGCTGAAGCGTCCGCGCGAGCCAAGGAGTGGGAGATGGATGCAACCCAGGCGTTCCTGAAGGCGATGGTCGAAGCGCACGGCGTTCCGGGCTTCGAGGGCCACGTGGCGGGGGTGATGGAAAGGGAGCTCAAGGGCCTGGGGCCGATCACGCGCGACCGCCTGGGCAGCTTCATCCTGGAGAAGAAGGGCACCACCGACCGCCCCCGCGTCATGCTGGCCGGCCACCTCGACGAGGTGGGATTCATGGTGAAGTCGGTGACCAAGGAGGGCTTCGTCAAGTTCCTCCCGCTGGGGGGCTGGTGGGGGCACGTGGTGCTCGCCCAGCGGGTGATCATCAAGACCCGCAAGGGCGACGTGCTGGGCGTGGTGGGGAGCAAGCCCCCGCACGAGCTCAAGGAGGACGAGCGCAAGAAGGTGCTCGAGATCCGCGAAATGTACATCGACGTGGGCGCGACCTCCGACTTCGACGTGCGCAAGCGGCTCGACATCCGCCCGGGCGATCCGATCGTGCCCGACTCCCCCTTCACCGTGATGGCCAACCCGCGCCTGATGCTGGCGAAGGCCTGGGACAACCGCATCGGCTGCGCCCTGGCGGCCGAGACCGCCAAGCGCCTGAAGGCGGTCGCCCATCCCAACACCGTCTTCGCGGTGGCCACGGTGCAGGAGGAGGTGGGGCTGCGCGGCGCGCAGACCTCGGCCTTCAAGGTGCAGCCCGACGTGGCGTTCGCGCTGGACGTGGGCATCGCCCACGACACGCCCGGGACGGACAACGATGCCCACCTCGGCAAGGGGCCGGTGGTGGTGGTCTACGACTCCAGCGTCATCCCGAACCACGCCCTGCTGAACCTGGTGGTGGACACCGCCAAGCTGGAGAAGGTGCCGCTCCAGTTCGAGTCCGTGGAGCGCGGGGGGACCGACGCGGGTCGCATCCACCTCACCGGGCAAGGGGTGCCGAGCATCGCGATGGGCGTCCTGAGCCGCTACATCCACAGCCACGTGAGCATCATCGACCGGCGGGACTTCGATCAGGCGGTGAGACTGCTGGTGGCCCTGGTCAAGCGGCTCGATCGGAGGGCCGTCGCGGGCCTGGCCTGACGCGGCCGGTCCGCGCCGCGCGGTGAAGGAAACCGTGGTCCAGCCCGCCGCCGTCGTCCTGGTGACCCGGCTTCTCCCCGAGAGCGAGAAGCTGGTGGACATGGGCGTGCGCCTGGGCCTCTGCGTGGTGGTGGCCTTCCTGGCGCAGCGCGCCCTCTTCCACTTCGTTGGCCGCGTCGAGCGGTGGATGGTCCGGGCCGGCCGCGGCGCCCCGCACGCGGAGCAGCGCGCCCGCACCCTGGGCCAGACCTTCCGCCACCTGTGCACCGTGCTGGTGGCGGGGGCCGCGGTCACCTACGGGCTGGCGGTGCTGGGCTGGGACGTCCGCCCGCTGTTGGCGGGCGCCGGCATCCTGGGGGTGGCCCTGGGCTTCGGGGCCCAGACCCTGGTGCGGGACGTGATCGCCGGGATGTTCATCCTGGTCGAGGACCAGTTCTCGGTGGGGGACCTGATCGAGGTGGACGGCAAGGCGGCCAGCGTGGAGGCCATCACGGTGCGCTGCACCACGCTGCGTGACTTCAACGGCGCCCTGCACTTCGTCCCCAACGGGGAGATGAGGACCGTGGTCAACCGCAGCCGCGGCTGGCAGCGGCTCTCGGTGGACGTCCCGATCGCGGCCGACGAGGATCTGGGCCGCGCGCTCGAGCTGTGCCGCCGCGAGGCCGCGTCGTTCAGCGCCGAGGACCCCTGGAAGGAGCGCCTGCTGGAGCCCGTCCAGGTCTGGGGCGTGGAGGCCCTGTCCGGGCTGGAAGCCCAGCTCCGCATGGTGCTGCGCGCCCGGCCGGGTCCGGACGCGCCCGAGGCGGCGCGCGAGCTGCGGCGGCGGGTCCACCAGTCGCTCCGCGCCGCGGGGATCCGGCTGAGCGTGAGCCGCGACTTCGCCGCGGTGCCGTCCCGGGCGGCGGCCCAAGGCTGACGCGGCGGAGCGCGGATGAGCCTGCAGATCTACGACACGTTGGGCCGCGCCAAGCGCGCCTTCGAGCCGGTCGTGCCGGGGCGGGTCGGGATGTACGTGTGCGGCATGACCGTGCAGGACCGGCCGCACGTGGGGCACATCCGCGCCGCCATCGCCGGCGACCTCATGCGCCGCTATCTGGAATGGCGGGGCTACGCGGTGACCTACCTCTACAACTTCACGGACGTGGACGACAAGATCATCGCCCGCGCCGCCGAGGAGGGCGTGGACTACCGCGCCGTGGCGGAACGCAACATCCAGGCCTACCTGCGCGCCGCCCAGGCCCACAACATCCGCCCGGCCACGGTCTACCCGCGAGCCACCGAGCACATCGTCGAGATCCTCGAGCTCATCCGCCGCCTGGTGGAGCGCGGCTTCGCCTACGCAGCGGGGGGCGACGTCTACTTCGAGGTGCGGCGCATGCCCGACTACGGGCGGCTCTCGGGTCGCAACGTGGACGATCTGCGCTCGGGGGCCCGCATCGAGCCCGGCGAGCACAAGCGCGACCCGCTGGACTTCACGCTGTGGAAGGGCGCCAAGCCCGGCGAGCCCCAGTGGGAGAGCCCGTGGGGGCCCGGCCGGCCCGGCTGGCACATCGAGTGCTCGGCGATGAGCATGAAGTACCTGGGTGAGCGGTTCGACCTGCACGGAGGAGGACAGGACCTGGTCTTCCCGCACCACGAGAACGAGCGCGCGCAGTCCGAGGCCGCGACCGGCCGGACCTTCGCCGACTTCTGGGTGGAGAACGGCATGGTCAACCTGGGCGGCGAGAAGATGTCGAAGTCCACCCGGAACCTCTTCTACGTGGACGACGTCACCACGCGCTTCGACCCGGAGGTGGTGCGCTACTACCTGCTCGCCACCCACTACCGCAGCCCGATCGACTTCAACGAGGAGCGCCTGGCCGAGGCGGGCGTCGCCTGCAGCCGGCTGCGGGGGGTGCTGGAGCGGGCGGGGGCGTGGTCGGAGGCGGCCGCGCCGGCCCCCGAAGGGGCGATGGCCGACGCCGTGGCCCTGGCCGAGGGGGGCTTCCGCGAGGCGATGGACGACGATTTCAACAGCGCGAAGGCCCTGGGTCACCTCTTCGACCTCTCGCGCGAGGTGAATCGCGCCCTGGACGGGGGCGACCGGCCGCAGGCGCTGGCCGGGGCCAGAGCCCTCCACCGGTTGGCTTCGGTGCTGGGGCTCTTCTGGAAGGGCCCGGCGGCGGCGCCCGAATGGGACCCCGAGCTGCTCGCGCTGGTGCGGGAGCGCGAGCAGGCGCGCAGGGCGCGAGATTTCGAGCGCGCGGACGCCCTGCGGGCGGCGCTCCTGGAGCGGGGGGTGGTGGTGGAGGACGGCGCCGAGGGGCCACGTCTGAAGCGGCGGGGGTGAGCGGCCCACCCGCGCGCGGGAAGGGCTCCCCGAGCGGAACCCGCTGCCGGGAAAATCCTTGACCGCCCGTCCCGGCGGGGGGAGAATGGAATCGGACCTGGGCGTGCCTGGCGCGCCCCTGGAGAGCCCCGTGCCCACAGCGCTCTCCAAGGGTGCGAGAGGCCGGATTTAGGGTCCGTTTTCGTTGGCAGTGTTTTCCTGCAGGCAAGGGCCTAGGGCATTCCCTAAGGACAGGACTTGATGCTGCGAATGGCAAAGGGCATCTGGATTCTCGCGCTGGCGTTGGCGCTGCTCGCGTCCGCACCCGGCCAGGTCCAACCCGTGTGGGCGGACCCCGATGGCAACATCGGGGATGATCCCGGCGGCGGGGGGATCGGCGACGGGGGCGGCAGGGGCGATCCCGACCAGCCCATCGGCGGATACATCAAGGGCGGCATGGGCGGCAGCTATTCGCGCCCGAGCGCTTCCCGGTTCGGTCAGTTCAGGGCTCCGAACACCGTGGATGCGCGGCTGCTCAGGGCGCAGCTGCTGATGCGCTGGATCAAGCTGGCGCTGTACGCTCGCGGTTTGTAGACGGCCGGCCCGACAGCATTCCGTCGGGACGTCATGGCTGGACTGCGTTGACCGGAGTCTAGGCGTGCCGAACATTGACCGGAGCCGGATCGAGCGGCTGGAAGAACGACTGGCGGTAGCCCCGACCGCCCGGGACGACGAGCGGGTGGCGGCCCTCGAGATGCTCGTGGACCTCTACCTGCAGGCCGACAGCTACGTGCCGGCCCTCGAGACCATCGAGCGGCTGCTGAGACTGCGCGAGGTCTCGACGCTGTCCTTCTCGCGGCGCGCCGCGCTCGAGTGCAAGCGCATCGCCTGCTGGCTGGTGCGCGGCGACACCCTGGCGGCGCTGGGGCAGTCGCGCGAGCTGCTCGCCCGCGAGGCCGAGCTGGATTCCCCGGCGCTGCGTGCGCTGCTGCACTTCCATTGCGGCGAAGCGTTGCTTCGCCTGGGCCGCTTCGAGGAAGCCCAGGCGCGGGGCGAGGCCGCCCTCCAGCTGGCCGACGCGACCGGGGATGTGGGCGTGGCCGCCCGATCCATGAACCTGCTGGGTCGAATCGCCTACCGGCGGGGCGACCTGCTGCGTGCCCGCGACCTCTACGACCAGGCCCTGGCGCTCTTCCGCCGCGTGGGCGACGAGCTGAGCGCCGCCTGGGTGCGCAACAACCTGGGACTCATCCACAAGAACCTCTGCGAGTGGGATGCGGCCGCCGGCCACCTCCGCGAGGCTCTGGCCACGTTCCGCCGGCTGGGACGACTGGTCGAGTCGGGGCACGCCCTGCTTCACCTGGGCATCGTCCATCAGAAGTGCGGCGAATGGCAGAAGGCGCAGGCATCGTATCTGGATTCGCAGCGGGCCTACGCGCAGGTGGGGAATGCCGCCGGCTTGACCAGCGTGGACCTCGCGCTCGGAACGCTCGCGCGCCTCCAGGAGCGCCATGCCGATGCCGAGCACGGGCTGTTGGCCGGGCTGGAGCGCGCGCGCCAGCACGACCTGGCGCGGGAGGAGGCGCTGGCGCTCGAGTTCCTGGGCGAGCTCGAGTTCGACCGGGGCCGGGCCGAGGCCGCCGTGGGCCGCTACCAGGAGGCTCTCCGCCTGGCCGAGCGCATGGCGCCGGAGGGCGACCTGGTGGTGGAGATCGAGCGCCGCCGCGCCGAGGCCCTGTGCGCGCTCGGGCAGCTGGACGATGCGGCCGCGGCCTGCGCGCGCGCGCGCAAGCTGGCCCGGGCGAGCCACGATCGGCTGGAGCACGCCGGGACCTTCCGCGTGGCGGGCGAGATCGCCTGGGCTCGCGGGATCCGCGAGGAAGCGGTGCAGCAGTGGACCATGGCGACCACCCTGCTCTCGGAGTGTCGCGAGCGCTTCGAGCTGGGCAAGACCTGCCTGGCCCTGGCGCGGGCCGTGGACGACCCCCGCCAGGTGCGCCGCTTCCTGTGCCGCGCCGCCGCCCTGTTCGCGGAGCTGGGGGCCCCGAGCTGGTTGGAGCAGGCCGAGTCCGAGCTGCGGCGGATGCTGGCGGCGGAGGTGCCTGCGCCGCCGCCGAGCCGCTCCTTGTTCGGCCGGCGCCCGCGCGCCTCGACGCTGGTGGCACGCAGCACGGCGATGCGCCGGGTCGAGGCGTTGGCCCGGCGCGCCGCGGAGACCGAGCTCTCCGTGCTCATCACCGGGCCGACCGGGACCGGCAAGGAGCTGATCGCGCGCATCATCCACGGCTTGAGCCGTCGCGGCGATCGCCCGTTCCTGGCGGTGAACTGCGGGGCGCTGCGCGCCGAGCTGGCGCTCTCGCAGCTGTTCGGCCACCGCAAGGGCGCCTTCACCGGGGCCCACGCGGAAGGGGTGGGGTTGGTGGAGGCCGCGCACACCGGCACCCTGTTCCTGGACGAGGTGGGGGAGCTTCCGCTCGACGTGCAGGTGACGCTGCTGCGCTTCCTCGAGAGCGGGGAGTACCTGCGCCTGGGCGACCCCCAGGTCCGCCGGGCGGACGTGCGGGTCATCGCCGCGACCAACCGCGAGCTGCGGAGCAGCGAGGGCGAGCGGACCTTCCGCCGCGACCTGCTCTACCGGCTCAACGAGATCGAGATGCACATCCCGCCCCTGAGCGAGCGCCGCGAGGACGTTCTCCCGCTCGCGCGACATTTCCTGGGTTTCTACGGCGGTCCATCCGCCCCGGCCCTGGCCGCCGACGCCGAGGCGTTGCTGCGCTCCTACGACTGGCCGGGCAACGTGCGCGAGCTGGAGAACCTGATGCGCCGGCTCGCCGCGCTCCATCCCGAGGGCACCGCGGTGGACGCGGCCGCGCTCCTGCCATTGCTCGCGGCGGGACAGGCTGCTGCGGAGCCGGGGCCGCGGGCCGACGAGGAGCGTCGGGAGATCCTCGCCGCCTACCAGACGACGGGCGGGAACAAGAGCCGGATGGCGGAGCTTCTGGGCGTGAGCCGCAAGACCCTCTACGCCCGGCTCAAGCGGCTGCGACTCGAACTCTAGCCGCAGCTGCGTCCGGCGTACTCCTCCCCGAGCGGGTCCGGCCCGCCGGCACGGTCCGCTCCGCACTGTCACCCTGTTACCTGCCGTGTCACCGGGCCTGCCCGTGCCGCCCTACCTGCTGCCCGGCAAGGGGTTAGACCGCGGCACGGCTCGCTCCGGCCTGTTTCCCTGTGGAGCGCGTCCGGCTCGGGATGGGTGTTCCCCGCGCGCCGGCGACGGGACACCGATCAGGTCGCAACGTCTTGTTGATCAATCTGATAATCGGCCTCTCCTACTCGCACCGTTTCCCCGTCGCCTCTGGCACGCAAGCTGCGTAACGAATACAGGGGCACGGGGATCCCACCCTTTCGGGATGGGATCGCTCTGGCTCGCGAGGGGGACACAGGGCTTGCCGAGGACGGGCGAGCCGCTCAGCAGTCGGCGGGGCCCGCGGTTCCGGCACCTCCATCACGTGGGCCTCGCGCCGCCCGGCGAGCCGCTGCCACGGAGGGGCACCCAGCGAGAGGTAGGCACGCTCCGGCGTGCGGGACTCGTACCTGAACCGCGTTCGGGAAAGGGGGGGTGTGGAGCCGGTTACCAACCAACTTTCGTAGCAGTTCGGTGAGCAGGTAGTCGCAGTTCAAGAAAAACCAAAACGCCCGGTCAACGAAGCCGGGGCGGCGGCAGTCGCTATACCCGGTCATCTGCCGTCTCCTCGGGAGAAGGCAGCCGGCGGTGAATGGCAGAACCGATACGTTCATCCACCGCCCCGGCTGCCTTTTCGATTCCGCTTCCCGGAGCCCCCGCGCCCCGGCGGACCCGGCCCGGGGGCGGCTTGACGTGGCGGCTGCCCCTCTGCAACCGTAGCGGTCCTGAAGCCAGGATTCGCCGCCGCCCCCGGGTGGCGGCACACTCCATACCAGCGGCCGGGCATTCCTCGTGGTCCTTCCGACAGACTCCGGCGCCATCGCAGGCCGCCCCGGCGGGTGCACCCGCCCGGGGGGCAGCCGCTTCCCCCTCCGTGCGGTCTGACCGCCTCGCCCGGACCTGCACGGCGGCCACCTTCGTGCTTCTGCTGGCGGGCGCCTCCGTGACCAGCACGGGCTCGGGCCTGGCCGTGCCCGACTGGCCGCTCTCCTACGGGATGCTCATGCCGCCGATGAGGGGGGGCATCCTCTTCGAGCACGGCCACCGCATGATCGCGGGGATCGTGGCGCTGCTCATCTTCGCTCTGGCCTGGAGCCTGGTCCGCGGCGGAACGCCGGCACCGGCCCGGCTGGCGGTCGCGGCGGCCGGCCTGGTGGTGGTCCAGGCCCTGCTCGGGGGGCTGACCGTGCTGCTGCGGCTGCCGCCGCTCGTCTCCATCGCGCATGCGGGTCTGGCGATGGGCGTGTTCGCCCTGGTCTTCGCCGTCGCCGTGGTGACGTCGAGCGCCTGGCGCGACGGCAGGGAGGGGCAGGCGCCGCCGCGGACCCGGACCCTGGGGCGGGTCGCGCTGGGCGCCGTGGCGGCGCAGATCCTGCTCGGCGCGCTGGTGCGGCATACCGGGGCCGGGCTGGCCTGCCCCGATTTCCCGCTGTGCCACGGCCGACTGTGGCCGGAGATGACCCATCCCTGGATCGCCGTCCACTTCGCTCACCG
>JBBIHL010000026.1:0-13289 GCA_037447075.1 Candidatus Eiseniibacteriota bacterium
GGCGAGATGCGGCTGCGCGGGGTGGTGGTGGACCGCGCCGGCCTCGGCGAGGGGCCGGCGCCGGTGCGGCTGGAGAACGAGGCCCTGAAGCAGGTCTACCTGAACCTGATCCTCAACGCCCTGGACGCCATGCCCCAGGGCGGCACGCTGCGCGCGGCCCTGAACGAGCGCCGCGGGCGGTTCGAGGTGGCGCTCGGCGACAGCGGCGCGGGGATGGCGCCGCAGGTGCTCGAGCGGGTGGGGGAGCCGTTCTTCACCACCAAGCCGCGCGGGTCGGGGCTGGGGTTGGTGCTCACCCGCCGCCTGCTGCGCTCGGCGGGCGGCGACCTGCGCCTCGAGAGCCAGACGGGGCGCGGCACCACCTGCACGGTGGTGCTGCCCCGCCGGAGCGGATGAGCCATGCGGGTGCTGGTGGTGGACGACGAGGTGCGCCAGGCGATCCTGGTGGCCGACCTGCTGCGGGCGGAGGGCGAGGACGCCCACGCCGTGGGCGGCGGGAAGCAGGCGCTGGCGCGCCTGGCGGAGGAGCGCTTCGACGTGGTGGTGACCGACCTGCGCATGGCCCCGCCCGACGGCCTGGCGCTGCTGCGCGAGGTCAAGCAGAAGTGGCCGGAGACCGCGGTGGTGCTGATGACCGCCTACGCCACGGTGGAGACCACGCGGCGCGCCCTGCAGGACGGGGCGAAGGATTACGTGGCCAAGGAAGGCTCCTTCGTGGGCGAGATCAAGATCATCCTGGGGCGCATTGCCGAGGAGCGCCGGTTGCGCGCGCAGAACGCCGCGCTCGAAGGCCAGGTGGTGCAGCTGAAGAAGGGCGTCGCGCTGGTGGTGGGAAGCTCCTCCGCCCTGCGGCAGGCGCTGGCGCTGGCCGAGAAGGTGGCCGCCACCGACTCCAGCGTGCTGCTGCGCGGCGAGAGCGGCACCGGCAAGGACCTGTTCGCCCGCGCCATCCACTTCCAGAGCCGGCGCGCGGCCGGGCCCTGGGTGAAGGTGAACTGCGGCGCGCTGCCCGAGAACCTGCTGGAGAGCGAGCTGTTCGGCTACGAGAAGGGGGCCTTCACCGGCGCCCAGCGCAGCAAGCCCGGCCGCTTCGAGGACGCCGACGGGGGCACGATCTTCCTGGACGAGATCGGCGAGCTCACGCCGCCGCTGCAGGTGAAGCTGCTCCAGGTGCTGGAGGAGAAGACCTTCACCCGCCTGGGCGGCAACCAGAGCGTCACCGTGGACGTGCGCATCATCGCCGCCACCAACCGCGACCTCGAGGCGGAGGTTGCGCGTCGCGAGTTCCGCGAGGACCTCTTCTACCGGCTCAACGTGTTCCCCATCCGCATCCCGCCCCTGCGCGAGCGTCTGGGTGACGTGCCGGCGCTGGCCGCCCACTTCCTGGCCCGGCACGGCGCGCCCGCCGGCAAGCTCACCGCCGAGGCGATGGAGCAGTTGCAGCGCTACTCGTATCCGGGCAATGTGCGGGAGCTGGAGCATGCCCTGGAGCGGGCGCTCATCCTGGCGGGCGCCGATCCGATCGGGCCGGAGCACCTGGCCTTCATCCAGCCGTCGGGCGCGGGCCGGGAGGCGCCCTCGTGGATCCCGGAGATCCCTCCCGAGGGCCTTTCGCTCGAGGAGCTGGAGAAGGAGCTGATCCTCAAGGCGCTGGAGCGGGCCGCCGGCAACAAGAGCCAGGCGGCGCGGCTGCTGGGGCTCACGCGCCGCACGCTCTACTCGCGCATGGAGAAACACGGCCTGCGCCGGCCGGGCGAAGCCGAGGAGCCGGGCGGCGACCCCGCTCGCGAGGCGGAGGGAGAGGAAGGCTGAATGGCGTCGCTGCGCGGCTACGTCTTCGACCACCTGGGCCTGAAGCTGGTGGCGCTGCTCCTGGCCGTGCTCGTCTACCTCAACGTCTACACCGAGCGGGAGGCGCACCTGGCGCTCTCCTTTCCGCTGCGGCTCACCGGCCTCGCGGACTCGCTGGCCGTGAGCGGCGAGATCCCCGACGCCATCCGGGCCGACCTGGCCGGCACGGGGAAGCACCTGCTGCGGATGCGCTTCCTGGAGCCGAGCGTGGAGCTGAGCCTGAAGGAGGCCCGCGAGGGGCACATCCTGCGGCAGCTGGGACCCGAGGACCTGCCGCTCCCGCCGCAGGCGGGCATCCGGGTGGAGCGCTTCATCGGGCCCGCGCAGGTGGAGCTGCGCGTCGAGCCGCGCGTGGAGCGCCGCCTGCCCGTGCACGTCGCCGTGGCCGGGGAGCCGGGCCGCGGCCTGGTGTGGACCGGCGCCTTCGTCGCCCAGCCGGAGTCGGTGACGGTGAGCGGCCCGCGCAGCGGCGTGCTGCGCATGACCTCGGTGGACTTCGGAGCGGTGAGGGTTCAGGGCAAGCGCGACACGGTGCGGTCGGAGCAGCCCGTGACCCCGCTGGGTCGCAGCTACCGGGTCTCGCCGGAGCACGTGCGCGTGCGCGTGCCCCTGGAACCCACCGAGACCCGGCGGGTCCCGGCCCCGGTCCGCGTGAGGGAAGGGGGCGGCTTCCGGGTGGAGCCCGAGACGGTGCGGGTGGAGCTGACCGCGCCGCGGGGCTTCTGGCAGCGCGCGGAGCTGCGGACGCCGGTGGGCTACGTGTCCGCGGCCGACACCGCACCGGGGGGGCGGGTGCGCGTGAGGCTCGATCCGGCGTGGCAGCGCCTCGGCGCGGCGCGCGTCATTCCCGAGTCCGTCCAGGTGCGCCGCGAGAGCGTCCCGGCCGCGCCGCGGTCCCCCAAGGCACGAGGCCCGGTCCGCTAGGACCGGGCCTTGTGGCGGGAGCGGCAGGTTCCCCCGAAGGGATGGGCAGGCTCACGAGGTTTCGCACCGTGCGCGCTCCCGCAATGGGCGCTCTGCTGGCAGGAGAGCGGGGCAAGCGACGTGCCACGGGTGCCCGCCGGTCGCATGTGCTACGGCGGGGGGCGCTTCTGCGGATGAGCCATTTGGCGCTGGCCCGCCGGCCGTTTCCCGCGCGCGCGTTCTGCACGTGCGGCGGCGCCATGATGCACGCGGGCCCCGGGCGCCATCCCGCTCAAGTGCGCGCGCAACCTGGCCGACAAACCGCTTGACAGGGCTGCGGAGACTGCCTAGGCTTCCTTGCGAGCATGGGTGGTTGAGCAGGGTGGCTTCTCACATGCTCCCTCCGCGCCCGGCGCCGCGACGGCGCCATGGAGCCGCGGGTCGTCCTTCCTCCAAGCAGGATCATGCCAGGCCCTAGCGGCCGGTCACCTGACGATACCTGACCAACCGAAGTTCCAGAGGGAATCGTCCGAACCAGCTTCCGACCCCGATAGAGCGCGGCCGCGGCGCGGCCTTCGAGGAACAACCCGGCGCAGACCGTCTGCCCGGCCATGACGTGCGCGCCCCGCCCCTGGACTGCACGCCCGGCGGAACCCTGACGGAGCCGCCAACGCTCCCCGCCGAAGGAGAAGGGATCCATGGAACTCACCGAACTCAAGGGCAAGACCATGGCGGAGCTCATGACGCTCTCCCAGGAACTCAACATCCATGGGACGAGCGGCCTCCGCAAGCAGGAGCTGATCTTCAAGATCCTCGAGGCGCAGACCACCCAGAACGGTCTGATCTTCGCCGAGGGGGTGTTGGAGATCCTGCCCGAGGGCTACGGGTTCCTGCGTTCGCCCGACTACAACTACCTGCCCGGGCCCGACGACATCTACGTGTCGCCCTCCCAGATCAAGCGCTTCGACCTGCGCACCGGGGACACCGTCTCGGGCCAGGTGCGCCCGCCCAAGGAGGGCGAGCGCTACTTCGCCCTGCTGCGGGTGGAGGCGGTCAACTTCGAGAGCCCCGAGGCGGCCAAGGACAAGATCCTCTTCGACAACCTCACGCCGCTCTACCCCATCGAGAAGCTGAGCCTGGAGACCAAGGACCGCTGCATCGAGACGCGGATCATCGACCTCCTCTGCCCCATGGGGAAGGGCCAGCGCGCGCTCATCACCTCTCCCCCCAAGGCCGGCAAGACCATCCTCCTGCAGAAGATCGCCAACGCCATCACCGAGAACCACCCCGAGGTGGTGCTCATCGTGCTGCTGATCGACGAGCGCCCCGAGGAGGTGACCGACATGAAGCGCTCGGTGAAGGGCGAGGTGGTGTCGTCCACCTTTGACGAGCCGGCCGAGCGCCACGTGCAGGTGGCGGAAATGGTGATCGAGAAGGCCAAGCGCCTGGTGGAGCACAAGCGCGACGTGGTCATCCTGCTCGACTCGATCACGCGCCTGGCCCGGGCCCACAACACCGTGGTGCCGCACTCGGGCAAGATCCTCTCCGGCGGCGTGGACGCCAACGCCCTGCAGCGCCCCAAGCGCTTCTTCGGCTCGGCCCGCAACATCGAGGACGGGGGCTCGCTGACCATCATCGCCACCGCGCTGATCGAGACCGGCAGCCGCATGGACGAGGTGATCTTCGAGGAGTTCAAGGGCACCGGGAACAGCGAGCTGGTGCTGGACCGCAAGCTCTCCGACAAGCGCATCTTCCCCGCCATCGACCTCAACCGCTCCGGGACCCGCAAGGAGGAGCTGCTGCTGCCCGCGGAGGTGCTGCAGCGGGTGTGGATCCTGCGACGCTTCCTCAACGAGCTGAACCCGGTGGAAGCGATGGAGTTCCTCATCAACAAGATGCAGGAGAGCAAGACCAACAAGAAGTTCCTGGAGAGCATGAACCAGTAGGGGTCCGCGTCCCCCGGATCCTCCGTTCGGCGGCCAACAGCCGCGGGAGGACCTGCCATGCGCACCGATTCCCCCTGGCACGGATGCCGGTTTCTCGCCCTCCTTGCCTGCGGGCTGGCCCTGACGGCCGCGGCCGCCTACGCACAAGGGACATGTCCCACCAGCACGCTGGACTGCGGCGACGGGCCGATCCAGTCCACGCTTCCGCAACACGAGATCGTCTGCGGTCCCTACGCGTCCGGCCGCGCCAGCTACGACCTGGTGAACGGCCTGCTCACCGCGAACGCCGCGGGTGACGACCCGGGCGGCCTGGGGCGCGTGGAGGCGGTTGACGAATACCACGTGATCGGCGTACCCGACGGGACCCCGCTCACCTTCCAGGCCGAGCTGCTGGTGTCGGGCACGGTCACCCTGGGGTGCGGCTACTCGCCGGGAGGCTCGGTGGGCGCCACGCTGCGGGAGGGCGCATCCAACTCCGCCTCGGCCACGGCCTCGGCCGTCCCGGAATCCTGCGACGAGCTGGGAGTGTGCTGCGGCGGGAGCGCCGCCCTGGACCGCACGCTGAGTGTGACCCTCGCGACGGCGGCGGGCCAGGCGTTCCGGGTGACGTCCATCCTGGGCGCCACCGCGCGCTTCGGCTCCGCGAGCGTTTCGGCGCGCCTCCGATTCGCCGGGCTCCCGCCCGGTGCCGCGGTCGTCTCCTGCCAGGGATTCCGGCAGGACTTCCCGACTCCGGTGCGGCCCCTCACCTGGGGGGCGTTGAGGGTTCGCTACCGCTGATGCGAGCCGCGGCCGGTCGCGCTACGGGCTCCCGGGGCGATCTGCCGGGCGACGAGCGGGCTCCCGGAGGCTCCGCATGAGCGGCGTGCTCAGCCCCAGCGCCGCCAAGGTTCAGGCGGCGATCCGCGCCCGGGGCCTGGCGCTGGCGGTGGTGGAGCTGCCCTCCAGCACGCGCAGCGCGGCCAAGGCCGCCCAGGCCGTGGGCTGCGCGGTGGGTCAGATCGTCAAGTCCCTGCTCTTCATGGGACGCGAATCCGGGCAACCGCTGCTGGTGCTGGCCAGCGGCGCCAACCGGGTGGACCCGGGCCGGCTCGAATCGAGCGCCGGGGAGCCGGTGGCGATCGCGAACCCCGAGCAGGTCCGGATGCACACGGGATTCTCGATCGGCGGCGTGCCGCCCGTGGGGCATCCGACGCCGCTGCGCACGGTGATTGACCGGGACCTTATGGGCCGCGAACAGATCTGGGCGGCCGCCGGGACCCCGCACGCGGTCTTCCGCCTCACGCCGGCGGAGCTGGTTGCGCTCACCGGCGGGGCCGTGGCGGAAGTGGCCGAGGAGGCGCGGCCCCGAGCCGGCCGGGACCGCGGCGAGCCGTGACCGGCCGCATCAACGCGGCGTGGCACGCGAGACATCCGATGCCCCGCAATCCGACGCTGGCGCAGCGCATCCGCTGGCACCTGGCCCATGCGGAGCGCTGCGGCTGCCGCCCGATCCCCGGCACCGTCGCCGCCGCCATCGCGGCGAAGCGGGCAAAGCCGCGCCGGGGTCGAAGAGGCCGGCAAGGGGCGGGTCAGAGGTGGGCGGGTGGGCCAGGACCCGCCGCGGCGAGCGTGACGAGGAAGCGCCTCCGTTGGCGATGGTCGCACGTCCGGAGATGATCGATCCGGAGAGATTCGGGGTCACGTTCGCTGCAAACCGGGGCCTGGTCGGCGGCGTGTTCGTGTCGGAGGCCGAGGCTGTGGCCTGGCTCGACGGCACGAGGTAGCCGCTTGGCAAGCGGGCGGGGTTGGGGCATACTGCTCGGCCGCGCTCGGCGTCGAGGGAGCTGACCGCCGCGGCGGCCGTTCCAGGGCGCAGCTCGCGTCGCTCCCGGGCAGCAGGAGGAAGGCAGAAGGAACCATGAAGGCCGGCATCCATCCCGAATACAAGGAAGCCCAGATCGTGTGCACGGGCTGCGGCACGATCATCAAGACGCGCTCGACGCGCGGCGACTACCACGTGGAGATCTGCTCCAACTGCCACCCGTTCTTCACCGGCAAGCAGAAGCTGGTGGACACGGCCGGGCGCGTGGAGCGCTTCCGCCGCAAGTACCAGAAGAAGGAGAAGCAAGCCCAGCCCGCCTAGCTGCCCATCGCGGCCCCGCCGGCTCGCTGCCATGCTGCCTGCGGGGCCTTGGTGTGCGTGGAGGTCCTCGTGCCCTTTCTACCCGTCGGGGGACAGGCCGTCATCGAGGGCGTAATGATGCGCTCGCCGGGCCGCGTGGCCGTGGCGGTCCGCCGCCCGGACGGCTCGCTGGCGTTCAAGGAGTGGTCGTACGTCTCCCTCACGCGGCGCGTGCGCGCCCTGGGGCTGCCTGTGGTGCGCGGTGCGGTGGCGCTGTTCGAGACGCTGGGGCTGGGGTTCAGCGCCCTCAACTTCAGCGCCGACGAGGCGGCCAAGGAGGAGAAGTCGGCCCACCAGCGAGCGGCGGATCCCGGCGTGCAAGCGCCCGGGGCGAAGGACCCGCTCCCCAAGCCCTCCGGCCTGCACGCCGCGGCCCAGACCGTGATCCTGCTGCTGGGGTTGGCACTCGGGCTCTTCCTGTTCGTGGTGCTGCCCGCGCGGCTCACCACCGCGTTCGGCATCGCCAACCGCTTCGCCTGGGGCCTGGCGGACGGCGGCTTCCGCCTGCTCTTCTTCCTGCTCTACCTGCTGCTCATCAGCCAGTGGAAGGAGATGCGGCGCGTGCTGGGCTACCACGGCGCCGAGCACAAGGCCATCCACGCGCTGGAAAACGGCGCCCCGCTCACGCCCGAAGCCGTGCAGCGCTTCTCCCGCTTCCATCCGCGCTGCGGGACCTCGTTCCTGTTCCTGGTGGTGGTCCTCAGCATCTTCGCCTTCACCTGGATCGGCAAGCCGCATTCGCTGGGGGGGCACCTGGCGCGCATCGCGGCCATGCCACTCATCGCCGGCGCGGCCTTCGAGTTCATCCGCCTCTCGGGCAAGTATCCCGAGAGCCCCTGGCTCAAGGGCGTCATCTGGCCGGGGCTGCAGTTCCAGCGGCTCACCACCCGCGAGCCCGATCTCGCCATGTGCGAGGTGGCCGTTGCCGCCTTGCAGCGCGTGCGGGCGGACCAGGCGCTTGCGGAAGCCGAGCAGAAGGCTGGGCGCGCCGCCCTGGCCTTCATCCAGTAACCGCCATGTGGGACGCGATCCGCAAGGCCGAGGCGCGCCACGCCGAGCTCACCGGGCTGCTGGGCCAGCCCGAGGTGGCCAGGGACCCGGCGAAGCTGCGCGACGTCGCGCGCGAGCGCGCGCGGCTGGAAGATGTGGTGCGCGCGGCCGACGAGCTGCGGCGGGTGGAAAAGGCGCTGGCCGAGGACGAGGCCGCCCTCGAGGGAGGCGACGCCGAGCTGGCCGAGCTGGCCCAGGGCGAGATCCCGCAGCTGCAGGAGAGGCGAGCGGCTCTGGAGCAGAAGCTCCAGCGCCTGCTCCTGCCCCGCGATCCCAACGAGGATCGCAACGTCATCGTGGAGATCCGCGCCGGCACCGGCGGGGAGGAGGCGGCCCTGTTCGCGGCCGACCTCTACCGCATGTACTCCAAGTACGCCGAGCGCCGGGGCTGGCGCCTGGAGGTGCTCAACTCGAGCCCCACCGAGCTGGGCGGCTGGAAGGAGATCGTCTTCCTGCTCGCAGGCGAGGGCGCCTACGCCAAGATGCGGTTCGAGAGCGGCGTGCACCGCGTGCAGCGCGTGCCCGAGACCGAGGCGAGCGGCCGCATCCACACCTCGGCGGCCACCGTGGCCGTGCTGCCCGAGGCCGAGGAGGTGGACGTCGAGGTGCCGGAGAAGGACATCCGGGTGGACGTCTACCGGTCCGGCGGCCCCGGCGGGCAGGGGGTGAACACCACCGATTCCGCCGTGCGCATCACCCACCTGCCGAGCGGGCTGGTGGTGACCTGCCAGGACGAGCGCTCGCAGATCAAGAACCGCGCGAAGGCCATGAAAGTGCTGCGCTCGCGCCTGCTCGACCTGAAGCAGCGCGAGCAGATGGAGAAGCTGGCCGCCGCGCGACGCTCGCAGGTCTCGACCGGCGACCGCAGCGCCAAGATCCGCACCTACAACTTCCCCCAGGGGCGCGTCACCGACCATCGGGTGAACGTCACGCTCTATGAGCTCAACGACGTTCTGGACGGAGACCTCGACGGCCTGATCGAGCCGCTCGCGGCCGCGGCGGTGGCCGAGGCGCTGGCGCAGGCGGCGGGGGGCGGACCCGGGCCGAATGGGTGAGAGCGTGCGGGCGGCGGTGGCCCGTGCCGCCGGTGCACTCGGAGGAGAGGCGGCGCGCCACGAGGCCGAGGAGCTGGTCGGGCGGCTGCTGGGGCTGGCGCGCGCGGAACTGGTGCTCCAGGGCGAGCGCGAGCTCGGGGCCGAGCAAGCCGCCCGGCTGGACCGGTGGATCGCCCGCCGCCGCGCCGGCGAGCCGCTGCAATACGTCACCGGCCGGGCGGCATTCCGCGGCCTGGACCTGGAGGTGACGCCGGCCGTCCTGATCCCTCGGCCCGAGACGGAAGTCCTGGTGGAAGAGGTGCTGCGCGCGCTGCAGGAGGAGCGGGCGCGGTGGCCCCGGCCGGCCGTGCTCGACCTGGGCACGGGCTCCGGCTGCGTGGCGCTCGCCATCGCCCACGAGTTTGCGGGCGCCGATGTCTGGGGTACCGACGTGAGCGGCGCGGCCCTCGACCTGGCCGCGCGCAACGCGGCGCGGCTGGGTCTGGCGGACCGCGTGCGCTGGCTGCAGGGCGACTGGTTCCAGGCCCTCGCCACGGCCGAGGCGCAGGCGGGCGGCGTGCCCGAGCGGTTCGAGGTGGTGGTGGCGAACCCGCCCTACATCGCCACCGGGGAATGGGACGCGCTGCCGCGCGAGGTGCGCGAGCACGAGCCGGCGGAAGCGCTGTTCTCCGGCTCGTCCGGGTTCGAGGATCTGCGCGAGCTGGTGGACCTGGCGCCCGAGGTGCTGGCGCCCGACGGCCTGCTGGCGCTGGAGGTGGCCGAGATGCGTGCGCTGGAGGTTCGCGACTGGCTGGACAGCGCGCGCGAATGGCGGGGCGCGCGGCTGGTGGACGACCTTGCCGGCCGGCCCCGCGTCCTGCTGGCGCGGCGGGCCCCCAGCGCGGCGAACACGCCGGCGGGGTGGGGGAGGGCGTAGGGAGCTGCATCCTTTGGCCGACGCTCAGGATGCACCCCGTCATACCCGCATGAGCCAATCCCGTCGTCAGGGAGCCATGGGGCGCGCCGGGGTTGGGGAATCCCTTTGAATGGCCTGGGCGTGGGTCAGCTCACGACGCCCCTTGTCACGGACAAGGAATGCATTAGGATGGGAGGATGCTGGAACGTCTTGCAATCGCGAACTTCCGGTCGATTGAGGCTGCCGATCTGCAATTGGCGCCGTTGACCGTATTCTACGGACCCACCGCGGTAGGGAAGTCCTCGGCGCTCTATGCTCCGCTGGCGCTCCGCAATTTCATCCTGAACCCGAACCAGGCAGCCGACGCCTTCTTCAACCTTGGGTTCCTGAACCTTGGGGGTTTTGACGCGTGCGTCTTCAACCACCAAGCGGGCAAGAGCATCTCCCTTGAGGTGGGCCTTGGGAGCGGCCGCAGCGAGATCCGCTACGGAATAAGCCTCGGGAAGGCCAACGCCGAGTTGCGGCTAAGGGCGAACGGGCTTTCGATGGAGGCGCGAGTCCCGATCCCCTACCCGGTCAACCAGAGCTTCCCGTACGAGCACAAGGATCCCCACGGCACCTTCACCGTGAACTGGAACGGCGTGGCATGCACCGTTGCTGCTCCATCCGGCACGCCGGAGGCTCAGGCACGAGCGCTGGAGATCGCCACGCGGCTCAACACGGGGGCTGAGGCCATGAAGAGAGTCGACATCGCCCCGGCGAAGCGAGGCTTCTTCAAGCCCAGCTACACTCCCGCTCAGCTTTCGCCCACTCCCACGACAGAGGACGAGGTTGCCACTCTGATCATCAATGACCTTAACCTTCCGTCCCGGATTTCCATGGATACGGAGGAGATCTTCGGGCGGGACTTCCGGACCCAGGTTCCTCCGGGCACGGCGACGGCGTACTTTCAGATGACGGAGAAGAGGTCGAGAACACCCGTCCACCTCGTAAACGACGGCTTCGGTGTCAACCAAGTGGTGTACCTGCTGTCCAAGATCCACAGGGCAGAGGTCGAAACGGTTCTCGTTGAGGAACCAGAAGTTCACCTTCACCCGACTGTGATTCGGAAGTTGGCGCGAGTCTGCTGTGCTCTCGTCAAGGACGAGCGGAAACAGCTCCTCTTCACTACGCACAGCGAGCTGTTCCTCATGTCGCTGCTCGGGTGTGTGGCCGAGGGAATCCTCGGCGTCGGGGATCTCCGCTGCTACCACGCTACTCGTGAGAAGAAGGCGACGGCGTTCGAGGAACAGGTCGTAACGCCCAAGGGGCAGCTGGAGGGAGGTCTTGCGTCATTCGTTGAGGCTGAGCTTGAGGAGCTCCGTGGCTTTCTTGCCCCCAATCAACCCCGTTGATGGCCGATTGGGTGCTCAACGAGTGGCTTTGGGCGGATCTGGCCGGGGAGAATGGTCCAGAGAGCCTACGGCAAAGCATCCGGTTCCTCGTTGGACTCCCGGACTCAGCCGATCGGATTGTAGTTATCCGCGGAAGCCCGTTTGACGTCAAAGCGTGGCGCTTCTGCGCAAGCGCGACCGAACCGCGCCAGCGCAGAGTTGCCAGGGTATACATGGCGGCGGTCCGCTTCGATTCCCTCAAGTGCGTCGTGCTGTCGCCAGGGGACGTCCCCTCGCTCTCCGGAACTGTCGTTGGTATGGTCAAGGATGACGACCAATACTTGGTGCAGGCTCAGCTCGCTGCTCCGGGAAGCCTGATCGTGACCACTGACGTGCCCCTCATGGCCGCCCTGGATGAGCTTGGCCACGCCTACCTACCGAGGGAGGAGTTTCTCCGAAGGACTGGAGGGATTCGAGCGCTCCCCGGGGAGTCCGGCCCCTGACGTAGCCGCTGCGTCTCGTCAGCGCCGTGGCCCTTGAATCTCCCGCGCCCCCTGCCGATAATCCCCTCGCCGCGCCCGACACGGATGGTCGTCAGGGAACCCGGCCCGCCCACCCGTTCCGCGGGCCCGCCAGGGAAGGGGAGTCATGAACCGCACGGCGCCCGGCGCATCGCAGGCGGCTCCGCAGTCCGAAGATCTGGGCCCTCCCACCATGGACGCACTGGTCATCCAAGGCGGCAAGCAGCTGCGCGGCACCATCCCCATCTCGGGGGCGAAGAACGCGGCGCTGCCGGTGATGGCCGCCACGCTGCTCACTCCCGGCGTCCACACGCTGCGCAACGTGCCCAACCTGTGGGACACGCGCACCATGGCCCGGGTGCTGGAGCAGCTGGGGGCCAAGGTGGAGTTCGACGACCACGACTGCGTCATTGACACCGCGCGGGTGGATTCCGTGGAGGCCCCCTACGAGCTGGTGCGCACCATGCGCGCCTCGGTCTACGTGCTGGGGCCGCTGCTGGCGCGCTTCGGGCACGCGCGCGTCTCGCTCCCGGGCGGCTGCGCCTGGGGGCCGCGCCCGGTGAACCTGCACATCGAGGGCATGAAGGCGCTGGGGGCCAACATCGAGATCGAGCACGGCTACATCGTCGCCCGGAACGCGCAGCTGCGCGGCGCCACCCTCCACCACGAGATCGTGAGCGTGGGCGCCACCGGGAACCTGCTGATGGCGGCGGTGCGGGCGGACGGCGAGACGGTGATCGACAACGCGGCGGTCGAGCCCGACATCACGGCGCTGGCCGAGATCCTGGTGGACTGCGGCGCCCGGATCGAGGGCATCGGCACCCGGCGCCTGGTGATCCACGGGGTGGACGCGCTCAAGCCGATCCGCGCCAGCATCATCCCGGACCGCATCGAGGGCGCCACCTTCATGGCGGCGGCCGCCATCACGGGCGGCGAGGTCACGCTGACCCGGTGCGAGCCCGAGCACATGATGGCCGCCGTCCAGAAGCTGCGCGAGTGCGGCGCCGAGGTGGACGCGGGCGACGGTCAGGTGCGGGTGCGTGGGCCCCGGCGACCGCGTGCGGCCAACGTGACCACGGCGCCCTATCCGGGGTTCCCCACCGACATGCAGGCCCAGATGATGGCGGTGCTGGCGGTGGCCGACGGCACCAGCGTGGTCACCGACACCATCTACCTCGACCGCTTCACCCACGTGCCCGAGCTGGCACGCCTGGGCGCCGACATCAAGCTCGACCACAACGTGGCCGTGATCACCGGCGTGGACCGGCTGCAGGGCGCTCCGGTCATGGCCACCGACATCCGCGCCTCGGCGGCGCTGGTGCTGGCCGCGCTGGTGGCCGAGGGCGAGACGCGCATCTCACGCATCTACCACCTGGACCGCGGCTACGAGGCGCTGGACCAGAAGCTCTCCCGGGTGGGCGCGGACATCCAGCGCGTGCGGGAGTAGCCGAACCCGACGGCCGGCCGGCCGGCCCCTTGCGCGCCCGCGACCCCCGCGGCCGCGCCGGCTGCGGTAATCTGGCGCCGATGG